>JBFIJJ010000001.1:0-36597 GCA_041600795.1 Methylophagaceae bacterium
GCTGAATAACCTGTGATTTGTGAAAAGGCATAATTGACTGTAATAATTTTGTTATCAGCATCTGAGATGACGATACCTTCCCAAGCATTATCAAACACACTGGCATGTAATCGTAGCGATTCTTCTGCTTGCAAGCGTTCAGTAATATCATAGAACCACCCTAAAATAGTATCTTGATCGAAGTAATTCAACTTCATGTAGGAGGCAAGCACCCATTTTGTTTTTCCATCAGGAACCTTAAATGCAACGAGTTTATTTCTAACACTTTGTTCGGACTTTAGTGTCGTAAGTACATTAGGATAATCTTCTTTATTAACATAAAAATCTGTTGGATCAATATCATTTAATTGACTAGAGTCTAACTCTAGCAACTCGATATAGGCTTTATTTGCAAATAAAACCCGATGGTTATTATCGATAATACGAACAGCAACAGGACTATGATCTAACATCGTCCGTAACTGTTCACTATTTTGTCGAATTTGTTGTTCAATTTCTTTTTGCGCTGAAATATCAGTATGAGTACCTATCATCCTAATTGGCTTGAGCTCGATATTACGCTGTATAACAACGCCTCTTGCTAAAATCCATTTCCAACTACCATCTTTGCAGCGCATCCTAAAATCAACTGCATAATGAGGGGTTCGATTATCTAAATAATCGTTTAAGCTTTTATGAACACGAGTTTTATCCTCTGGATGTAAATTACTCTCCCATTGTTCAAAGCTCTCAACAAATTCATCTTCACCATAACCTAGCATCTGCTTCCAGTGCGTTGAGAAGATTGTCTCACCAGTCTGAATATTCCAATCCCATACGCTATCGCCAACACCTTCCAATGCCATTTTCCAGCGCTGTTCACTCTGTTTTAGGTTATCTGAATACTCTCTTAAGACAATCATTTGCTGATCAAGACGTGTCGCCATTGAATCAAATTCCTGAGCAGCTAAAGCAATTTCATCATTGCCAGTTAATTCATGCTTAAAGTGTTGCTCTACACCACTATCATATAAACGAAGCGCTTCAGCTAAACGTTTAATACGTTGACCAATACTTTTATTAACTGAAAGACTAATTAATAAGCCACTTAACACGCTAACCACTAGTATGGTGGTGATCAATGTCCACAAGATACGGCGTGCTGGTTTAACGATCTCATCAATAGGAACCAGTTTGTAATAGTGCCAACCCATAGGTTCGAGCAACATACCGACAGCAGCATATGCTACGCCATTGATTGACACGCTCTTGTTTAAAATAGTCCCATCCGGTTGCAAATTCATCGTCATCAAATCATTCAGCGCTGGCTGATGTTTTATGGTCTCGATGAATTGTGCAGGTGACGATTCAAGCAAATCCTGCCACTCTCCTGCAAGCATGTAATTTCCAGCGTTATCTGTAAGAAATAGCTGTGCATTTTGATACTTTTGCTGACGTTTCAATACTTTTGTTAAAACATTTTCTAACTGTAGATCAACGCCGATAGAGCCTAACCATTCTGTCCCCTTATAAAGTGGAAGTAATGCACTCACCATCCACACTTGTGGAACGGGATCATACAATGGTGGAGTGAAAACAAACTGACGATTAGGATTGTCCCCCGGTGACGTCATTGTTACCCATGGTGTTTTTGTATAGTCATTATCCGCTTGCTGCTCAAAAACGAACTTGGGAAAACTTTTATCAAATATGATTTCTGTTCTATAAGGAGATAAATACCAAAGATTTTCATATTGTTCTTGTGAGGCAGCACCATACAAGTCCATCACATGTTTTATCCGCATATGAACGCGTTTTTGCTCATCGCTCACGTCTTTGGGTAAAAAGATGCCCGATTCATTCAAGCCATTAAAATTAACTAGTTTATTACGCCAAATACCATCATCATTCAAACTCATTTTCTGATAAAAATCGGTTAACTCATCGTGTTCACTCTCTTGGAGCAATACGTCCTCAACCACTTTGGCAAAACTTTCTAATTTAGGGCGAGCTTGGTAGAAACGTTGGGTGGCAAGGGATGCTTGATTGTTAGTGAGAGTAACTAATTCAGCTAATTCTTGGGCTATGATGCCTGATTGAAGATATCGAAAAGCCAAGAATGACGCCGGAATGACTGTCATAAGAATACTGGCTATAACAATTATCGCTATCTTTTTTTGAATGTTCATTACTACTTCTTTTATCTGCTCATAACTTTAGGTCTCCATCATTCCTAAATAGATAGCATATTAAATCAAGAAACCTCTAACGTTGTTCCTTGATGATATTTACAAAGGACACGTCTATAACTATATCAACAATTATATTGTATGTAAGGCTATTTATTTTTTTAACCTAGTTTCATTCCCCAAGATCGACCTTATCTTAATTAACACCTACTTTTCCAATATAAATGCTGAGTCTATATAATTGGTTGTTTGGTTTTAACTCTTCTTCCTTCCTCCATTAATTCAAAAATAAAGCACTTCATTAAGATTTCATTAAATACTTAATTTAATATAAAATCAGGTGATTTATCTTGCAATCAATAGCTTATAACTCCGTTTTTGGGTGAATGAAATATCATGATCTGGTTCATTCTCTCGCAAAAAAACAAACTATAAGCCTGTCAAATCCTATGAAAATAGCTAAAGAAACTATTGATATATCACCGTACCAGTTTCACGACTTAGTTGATGTTGCTGCTTTCACACGAATACTAGAAAACTTTTTCAAAGCAACCCTGATTCCCAATGGTCTCGTAGCAACCGATGGCCAAATACTCTGTCAATCAGGTTGGGAAAATGCATGCTCCCAATTTCACCGAGTACACCAACAAACAGCTAAACATTGTGTTGATAGCAATCTGGAACTAATGCAAGGCCTTAAGCACGGAGAAACGTGTGGAAAACTATGCGGTAATGGGTTATTGGACTATGCAACGCCGATTGAGATCGAAGGCAAGCAGATTGCGACCCTATTTTTAGGGCAGATATTACACTCACCACCAAACTTAGACTTCTTTCGTAAACAAGCCAAACAATTCGGCTTCGATGAAGCTGAATACATTGAATCTATTCGCAATATTCCTATCGTAGATAAGGCACATATTGATTCGCTAATGGCATGTATTGTTGATATGGCGCAAATGCTGGCACTAAATGGCTTAACAATACTACGCCAAACACAAATGGAACAAGATATTTCCAAACATAAAGAACGACAAATACAATTAGAGGATATTCTTGACTCCTCACCCGTTGCAATTGGTTGGTCTAATAGCGTCTCCCATAAAATTGAATATGTAAACCGAAGTTTCCAACAATTATTTGGTTATACTTTGAACGACATCCCCGACCTCAATAGCTGGTACAAACTGGCCTACCCCAATAAAGAATTTCGTGAAAACGTTATTTTTCCATGGTATCAGAAAGTCGCGCTTGCTAAACAAACTGGAGTTAAACCGCCAGATCTGGAAGCAACCATTACTTGTAAAGATGGTTCAACACGTCGCGTGTTAATTCATGTCTCATGGGTTGGACAGAGACGATTAATTAATTTCAGTGATATCACCGAACACTGGTTAACAGAACAACGAATGCAAGCTCATGATGCCATGTTGGAAATGGTAGCAACAGGTAAATCATTAACAACGATCCTTGATGCTATTGTTAATCAGATTCAATCAGAGGACAAAGAATACTTATGTAACATATTACTTCTTGATGGAGAAGGTAAACACCTACTCGTAAATGCTTCGTCACCCGATTTACCCGACTTTTTTATTCAGGCAATTAATGGCAAAGAAGTTGGTTACTGTAGCACCTCAGCTTATCTTGAAGAACGGATAATCACCGAAGATGTTCTGAACCATGAATCTTGGAAACCATATAGCCATATTGCCAAACAGGCAGGTATACAAGCATGCTGGTCTGAACCCATTATCAATTCGAGAGGTAAAATATTAGGCACATTTTCTATCTATCGGCATAAAAAGGCTATTCCAAGTCAACGGGATATAGAACTTATGATATTTGCAGCCAATCTTGCCAGTATTGCAATTGAAAGTCACCAAACCCATCAAGAACTTGAGCGCCGAGCTTATTATGACTATCTGACTAAACTGTCCAATCGGCGCTATTTTCTCAAACTTGCTAACAATGAACTTATCCGTTTGTCTCGTTATGGTAATAAACTTTCAGTTCTAATGATGGATGTTGATCATTTCAAACAGGTCAATGATACATATGGACATAATGTCGGTGACATCGTACTAAGAGAACTTGCTCACGTTGCGACCAATACACTGCGTAATGTAGATATTCTCGGTCGTATTGGTGGTGAAGAATTTGCTATTTTGCTTCCAGAAACCTCGGAAGAACAAGCGATAGAAACTGCCGAACGACTGCGCGAAACGCTTGCTTGTATTGAAATTCCCACACCTAAAGGCCACGCTTTGCACTTTACTGTATCGCTTGGCATCACTTCGGTAGTTGCCAACACCAAAGACAAAGAGCTCAATATTGATGTACTTCTCAATCAAGCTGATAAAGCGCTTTATAAAGCCAAAAATAATGGTAGAAACCAAGTTTGTGTATTTGCCACCGACACCACTTCTGACACTATTTAGACTTTTCCTAGCGACAAGCTAAACGGGATATCTAAAGACACCCCGTCTAGATTTTTAGATCAATTTAATTAACAGCCGCGCTTTTATACTCTTCCATTTCATTAAAGTTCAGATAACGATAAATGTCATCAGACATAGGTTCGATACCGGCGACTTTCTCTAAGTATTCTGCAACGGTTGGAATACGACCAATGCTTGCCACAACGGCTGCTAACTCCGCTGATGATAGGTAAACATTTGCCCCATTTCCAAGTCTGTTCGGAAAGTTTCGCGTTGATGTAGAAACAACGGTTGCATTATCAGCTACACGAGCTTGGTTACCCATACATAATGAACAACCTGGTGTTTCTGTACGCGCACCTACTCGCCCGAAAATACTGTAATAACCTTCTTCCGTTAGTTGATGTGTATCCATTTTAGTTGGTGGTGCAACCCATAATTTGGTTGGTAAATTACCCATGTTTTCCAACACTTTACCCGCAGCTCGATAGTGACCAATATTGGTCATGCATGAGCCAATAAAGACTTCATCAATATCAACGCCAGCCACTTCTGATAGCGGTTTAATATCGTCTGGATCATTCGGGCATGCTAACAATGGTTCTTTTATTTCGTTCAAATCAATTTCAATAATTTCTGCATATTCTGCATCGGCATCTGGTTGCAATAATTGTGGATCGGCTAACCAGGCTTTCATGCTATCAATACGTCGTTGCAGCGTACGAGCATCTTGGTAGCCTTGTGCAATCATCCATTCCAGCAGTGAAATATTTGAATTCAAAAACTCAATAATCGGTTCTTTGTTTAAATGAACAGTACACCCATTAGCCGAACGTTCCGCTGAGGCATCTGATAATTCAAATGCTTGTTCAACTTTTAGATTTGGCAGACCTTCAATTTCTAATACACGGCCATTAAAGATATTTTTCTTACCTTTTTTCTCAACCGTTAATAACCCTTTTTGGATCGCTGCATACGGAATCGCATTGACTAAATCACGTAAGGTTATGCCGGGTTGCATCTCACCTTTAAAACGAATCAGTACAGATTCAGGCATATCTAATGGCATCACACCTAAGGCAGCACCAAATGCAACTAAGCCAGAGCCCGCCGGAAAACTAATACCGATTGGGAAACGCGTATGAGAATCACCACCAGTACCCACGGTATCAGGCAAAATCATACGGTTTAACCATGAGTGAATGACACCATCACCAGGACGTAATGAAACACCAGCACGTGTGCTAATGAAGTCAGGCAATTCATGTTGGAGCTTAATATCAACTGGTTTCGGATACGCTGCTGTATGACAGAATGATTGCATAACTAAGTCAGAGCTAAAACCAAGACAGGCTAGTTCTTTTAATTCATCACGTGTCATTGCACCAGTTGTATCCTGCGAGCCGACCGTTGTAACTTTAGGTTCGCAATACGTACCTGGACGAACACCCTCAACGCCACAGGCGCGTCCCACCATTTTTTGGGCAAGTGTAAAGCCTTTACCAGTATCATTAGGCGCAATAGGTCTGACAAATACGTCAGATGGCGCTAACCCTAGGGTTTCACGCGCTTTATCAGTTAATCCACGACCAATGATTAATGGGATCCGTCCACCGGCACGCACTTCATCTGCAAGTGTAGTTGGGCGTAATTCAAATGTCGAAACAACATCACCCGCTTCATTAAGGATTTTGCCTTCGTACGGATAAATTGTAATCACGTCACCCATATTAAGGTTTTGAACATCACACTCAATCGGCAAAGCGCCTGAATCTTCAGCTGTATTGAAGAAAATAGGTGCAATATTGTTACCTAAGACAACACCACCCTGACGTTTATTAGGTACAAACGGAATATCATGGCCCATGTGCCACAACACAGAATTAATCGCTGATTTACGCGAAGAACCGGTACCAACGACATCACCCACATAAACTAAGGGATGTCCCTTTTGTTTTAATGTTTCAATTGTTGCAAGTCCTTCAGGCATCTTGCTTACAAGCATTGCTTTAGCATGAAGTGGGATATCTGGACGACTCCACGCGTCTGTTGCTGGCGATAAATCATCGGTATTGGTTTCACCCGGAACTTTAAATACCGTTAATGTGATTTTTTCTGGTAATGGTTGTCTATTTAAAAACCAATCAGCATTAGCCCACGATTCAACTACTCGTTTGGCATAATCGTTAGTTGCAGATTTTTCAATCACATCATGATAGGCATCATAAATCAGTAAGGTTTTAGATAATGCCTTTTCCGCTGCGGCTGCCGTTGCATCAAGGTCTAACAAATCAATTAATGATTGAATGTTGTAACCGCCCATCATCGTGCCAAGTAATTCGGTCGCTTTAACAGGATCAATTAAATCACATGCAGTTTCAGACTTTGCAACTGCTGTTAAAAATGCAGCTTTAACATAGGCCGCTTGATCAACACCTGGCGGAACTCGATTAATAAGAAGATCTAATAACAGTTCACTATTCTCGTTTTTTCCCTTTTTTAACAGTTCAACAAGTGATGTTACTTGTTCTGCATTGAGAGGTAGTGGTGGCAAGCCTTGTGCGGCTCTCTCAGCAACATGGTTGTGATAATCATTCAGCACGTAAATTACTCCGAAGTGAAACTAATAAAAATATCTACCTGTAGTTTAACAAGGTCAGCGAGGCAAACACACTATCTGATATAATTTACCGCATATTTTTAGCTTTTTGTTATGGAGTTTTCATGGATCTTACCGCCCTTACGGCTATATCACCGGTTGATGGTCGCTATGCAGATAAAACCAAATCATTACGACCTTATTTCAGTGAATATGGATTATTACGTGCACGTGTAGAAGTTGAGGTGCGTTGGTTACATTTACTCGGTGCTAATTCTGATATTAAAGAAGTGCCTAAACTCTCTGAAAATGCTGAAAATTTTCTTAATGAAATGGTCGCTAACTTCTCAGTTGAAGATGCAGCTGAGATTAAAAATATTGAGCGAGAAACTAACCATGACGTTAAAGCTGTTGAATATTTTATTAAACGAAAATTCAAAGCAAATGACGAATTAAACACCATCAGTGAATTTGTGCATTTTGCCTGTACGTCGGAAGATATTAACAACACCTCATACGGTATCATGCTAAAAAATGCGCGCGAACAAGTTATTTTGCCTGAAATGGATACGCTAATCGGTGCGATCCGTAAACTAGCACTTGAACATGCTGACACACCAATGATGTCACGCACTCATGGTCAGCCAGCATCACCGACAACGCTCGGTAAAGAATTGGCCAATGTTGTGCAACGTCTAGAATTACAACGCACTCATGTCGCTGCTGTTTTGCTATATGGCAAAATGAATGGTGCCGTTGGTAACTATAATGCTCATTTATCGGCTTACCCTGATGTTGATTGGCCGATGATGGCACATGCCTTTGTTACTGGCTTAGGTCTACGTTGGAATAAATTTACAACACAGATCGAACCGCATGATTACATGGCGGAATTATTCCAAGCGATGATTCGATTCAATACCGTATTGATCGACTTTTGCCGTGATATTTGGAGCTATATCTCAATCGGTTATTTCAAACAAAAAACTGTGAAAGGTGAAATTGGTTCTTCAACCATGCCTCACAAAGTAAACCCAATTGACTTTGAAAATGCTGAAGGTAACTTAGGTATCGCCAATGCCGTATTTGATCATTTGGCCATCAAACTACCTATTTCTCGTTGGCAGCGCGATCTTACTGACTCAACTGTATTACGCAATTTAGGTGTTGGTTTTGCTCATTCAATGTTGTCCTATACTTCTGCTCTTAAAGGTATCAGTAAACTTGAAGCGAATCCGCAAGCTATGGCTGATGACTTAGATCGTAACTGGGAAGTGCTTGCGGAACCAATTCAAACCGTTATGCGTCGATATGGTATTGAAAACCCCTATGAGAAACTAAAGGATCTGACTCGTGGACAACGTGTCAATAAAGACATTATGTTAGATTTCATCAACAACCTAGAGTTACCGGAAGAAGCGAAAGAAAGTCTTCGTCAGCTAACTCCAGCAAACTATATCGGTAACGCTGCTGAACAAGCGCGTAATTGCTAATTGAACCATGGCTGATCTCTCGACTGAAAATGCATCTGAACTGATCCAGTTTGACGGCCGAGAATCAGCCCAATCACTTGCCTTGCAATTAGCCCAGCAGGCTCGCCGTGAAATTTGTTTCTTTGGTCAAAGCATCGATCCAGTGCTTTTCGATAATTCGGCAATGATCGATTGCTTGAGTGAGTTTGCACGCCGCAATGATAAAACTGTCATCAAATTTGTTGTAGATAATACTCAAAATAATGTTGCAAATGGACATAGACTGTTGCCACTTGCACAAAGGCTAACAAGTTCAATCCATATTCATTCCACAGCACCACAGCATAAAAATGAAAACCAGATGTTCATGTTAGTTGATGATTCAGCTTACCTTTATTGTCCAAATCGACAACGTTATTCAGGTAAAGCCTGCTTACATGATGTCCTGACTGTACGTAATTTAAAGCAAGACTTTACTGAAATCTGGAACCACAGTAATGTTGATATCAATGCCAGACAGATCCATATATGAATAAATTCATCTTTATCATATTAAGCTTATTCTCTAGTTATGTGTGCGCTGATACTAGCATTGAAACTATTCAAATCAACCATCGACTAGCACAAGATGTTTTGCCTGAAGTGACGGCATTTTTACCCGAAAATGCAACTGCTCGTGCATTTAATAATATGATTATTATCAAAGCTGAGCCGGCTACTATTAACGAAGTAAAGAAACTGATTAACAAGCTTGATACACCACCACAACGTCTCAGGCTTACCTTATTAAAAACAGCTACGAAATTAGTCGATGAACAACAATCACAATGGCAAGGCGATGTTGTGATCAGTGATGATGTCAAATCAGCCAGTGTTTCAGTTAAAACGTGGTCAACACAAACAGATAATAATTCTAATGCTAAATATCAAGCCCAAGGAATTGCTGGCGTACCGATGAAACTCAATATGGGCCAATTAATCCCGCAATCCCAACAAAATGTCTTTTTGCGATTTAATGGCGATGTGGTTGTACAATCCAATACGCAATACATACCTATTAATAATGGATTTGAGGCCATTGCGTCTGTGTTACCAAACAATCAAGTGTCTATTGAAATTTACCCTCAATTCAGCAGTTTCTCGAAACGGCATGGTAGCATTGATCGTACTCAATTAATCACAACGATAAGCGGCCCGGCAGCAACTTGGCTGGAGCTTGCCCAAATTAATACGAATGCTAATTCTGAACAAGATGGTGCTAAACAGTACCAGACACATCAGCAGCAACACTATATATATATCAAACTAGACCCTATTTTAACTACTAATTAAAGAAGACCTTATGGATATTAAACAAGCGATTGTAGAACGTCGCTCAGTTAAACATTTTGACTCATCACATGTGATGACTGATGCAGAAATTACTGAATTAATGGAACATGCTGTATTGTCTCCTACAGCATTTAATATCCAACACTGGCGTTTTGTCAGAGTTAAAGATCCCGTTAAACGTCAACAAATTCAAGATGCAAGCTGGGGACAAGCTCAAGTAACCGAAGCATCATTATTACTGGTGTTATGTGCAGATCTAAGTGCATGGGAAAAACAACCCCAGCGCTATTGGCGAAATGCACCTCAAGAAGTACAAGATTATTTATTACCCGCGATTGAAAATTACTATGCTAACCATCATCAAGGCCAACGTGATGAATGTATTCGTTCAGCCAGTATTGCAGCAATGAATATCATGCTAATGGCCAAAGGTATGGGCTATGATAGCTGCCCAATGGATGGTTTTGATTTTGATCAAGTCGCTAAAATCATCAATTTACCTCATGATCACATTATTACTATGATGATAACTATCGGCAAAAAGAAAATTGATGCGCGTCCACGCTCTGGTCAACTTCCATTAGAGGAAGTTTTTTTCACCGATTCGTTCTAGATACTAAATAATAGGTGGGGGTGCTTCTGAAATAGCGTTGCGCCCTTTTCTCTTTGACATATATAGGGCACGATCAGCGCGTTGCATAAAGCTTTCACTTCCTTCATTCGGGAAGTATCGAGCAATCCCAAATGACATTGTTATTGTACCTAAAGATTCATGCGTATCTTTACGTTGAATACGTTTAGAAGCAATATCTAAACGAATATTCTCAGCCAATTTCTTAACGTTACTTAAACTGGTATTGAGTAATAATATCGCAAATTCTTCACCGCCATATCTTACGACTAAATCACGACCTTTTACCGCACCTTTCAGACTCGATGCTACGACTTTAAGCACTTGGTCACCAACAAGATGTCCGTGTGTTTCATTAATTTTAGTGAAGAAGTCAAGATCACAAAAGATAATACAGACTTCAATACCCGTATTGTCAGAATCTTGTGTTACTTTTAATAACAAATCATCAAAGGCTCTACGATTTGCAAGTTTAGTTAGAGTATCAGTCTTAGCTTCTATTCTAGCTTGTTCAAGATCTTTCTTCAGACCTTGAATATCAGAAACAGCGGAGTTTAATCGCTCTGTAAGTAAATCACCTGATGAAGCGGCAATTCTAGCTTCCTCTAGAACTTGATCAATAATTTTATGAACCTCTTCTTGACTCATATCAGGATGAAGGCTATCTAAACAGGATTTAAGTTTTTTAGATGATTTAGCTGACGTAACAGCCCCAGCACTGACAAAGTTAAGTACTTCCGTCAAAACGCGACGTAAATCTTGACGCATTTCTAACAAAGCAGCTTGATCTTTACCTCGATCAAAAAAGTGTTCGAATAACTCTTTACTCTGCTGTATCGTTATTCCATTATCTTCTAGCAGTAACTCATCAATTTTAGCGGTTAATGCAGCATTTCTACCAGATACATATTCATACCATACAGTGTAGTTGTCTGGTGTCATTAGGACACCATTTTTGGTCATTAACGGAATTGCTAGACGCATATATTCCGCTACTTGATCCTGATCTTCACTATATTGCATTAAAGCCACCTGATCCTATGATGAGACACGATATTACTTTTTCTTCCTTGCTGCAATTCTTAACCTTAATGCGTTCAATTTAATGAAGCCTTCTGCATCTTTTTGATTATAAGCACCAGCATCATCTTCAAAGGTTGCAATTGATTCATCAAACAAACTATTCGTTTCTGATGCGCGACCAGCCACAATTACATTACCTTTATAGAGTTTAATTTTAACCTTTCCATTCACTGTTTGCTGTGACTGATCGATCATAGTTTGAAGTAGTTCACGTTCTGGTGACCACCAATAACCATTATAGATAAGACTTGCATAGCGAGGCATCAATTCATCTTTAAGATGTGCGACTTCACGGTCTAAGGTCAGTGATTCAATAGCACGGTGTGCACGCAACATGATTGTGCCTGCTGGTGTTTCGTAACAACCACGAGACTTCATTCCGACATAACGATTTTCAACCATGTCTAAACGACCTACACCATTTTCGCCACCAACTTTATTTAAATATTCCATCACTTGGAAAGGAGACATAGCTTCGCCATTAATGGCAACAATATCACCCTGTTTATAATCTAATTCTAAGTAGGTAGGTGTATCAGGTGCTTGTTCAGGTGACACCGTCCAGCGCCACATATCCGCTTCAGGTTCATTCCATGGATTTTCAAGAATGTCACCTTCATATGAAATATGTAATGCATTTGCATCCATTGAATAAGGTGATTTTTTACCACGCTTCATTTCTACTGCAATACCATTCTTTTCTGCATAATCCAGTAATTTCTGACGTGAATTTAGATCCCACTCACGCCATGGTGCAATCACTTTAATATCTGGGTTTAGTGCATAAGCGCCTAATTCAAAACGAACTTGGTCATTACCTTTGCCTGTCGCACCATGAGAAATTGCATCAGCACCTGTTTCACGAGCAATCTCAATTAAACGTTTTGCAATTAATGGACGAGCAATAGACGTACCTAACAGGTATTCACCTTCATAAATCGTATTGGCTCTAAACATTGGAAAAACATAGTCACGTGCAAAATCTTCACGTAAGTCTTCGATATAAATTTCTTTAATGCCTAACGATTTTGCTTTTTCACGCGCTGGTTCAACCTCTTCACCTTGACCAATATCAGCAGTAAATGTAACAACTTCACAATCGTAAACATCTTGTAACCACTTAAGGATTACAGAAGTATCAAGTCCGCCAGAATAGGCTAATACGACTTTATTGATCTTAGACATGAGTTTAGAGTTTCCTATAAAAATACTTATAAATAAATGAGTGCATTGTATCAAAAACCGCGTAATGCTAGCACTTCTTTCACATCATGTCGCTCATTTCCTTTACAACTGATTCTGCGTGGTGCATCAAGATATTTGAGTTTAAAACCCAGATCCTGATATAGCTTTTCAATACGCGCTGTTGCTTGATTTGATAAGACAACTGGACCTTGATGCTTAGCTAACCAATGAGCCAGCCTTTGCTGATCTTCCCAACTGAATCCACCCTGAGAATACTGACGAAACGGTACATCATAGGGAGGATCAGCATAGATAAAATCATTGCGCTGAATGTCTAATTTTTCAAAATCTAAATTAGTGAATTGCCACTTGGACAGAACAGATTGATAAGCTGAAAAATCATGTTGATAGTTGATTTTTTTATAACGCCCAAACGGTACGTTATAGCCACCGGACTTATTAAAGCGACACAAGCCATTATAGCCAGTGCGATTCAGATAATAAAATAATTGAGCTGATGTATTTGCCATATCCAGCTTAACGGTCGAATTATTAAAATCTTTACGATATTGATAATAAATCGACTCATCGTTTTGTAAATCAATGTCTATGGTTAAGCCTAATTGAAGCTGCTGATAGAAATTGATTAATGCAGGATTGACATCATTAAGTAATGCTGTTTTTGGCTGTAAACCAAGTGCAACTGATAAGCCACCACAAAATGGTTCTACTAAACGACGAGAGTGATGTTTTGACCAATGCTTTAATAATACTGGTAATAACCATCTCTTGCCCCCCGCCCATTTGAGCGGGGGACGTAATGGAATATTTTCTTGAGCCATACGCTACGCCATCTTAGTGACTGTTAGAAGTCGAAACACTTCTTTGTTATTTTGAATGTAGTGTTTTTCTTGGCGGCATAAGATCAGTGATACTACCTTCTGCCATTTCAGCAGCAAAACATAAGGTTTCAGATAAGGTAGGATGTGGATGGATAGTTAAACCAATATCTTCTGCATCAGCACCCATTTCCAGTGCTAACACAGCTTCAGCAATCAGTTCACCAGCATTTGGCCCAACAATACCAGCACCTATTAACTTGCCAGACTCTTTATCAAATAATGCTTTTGTTAAGCCTTCATCACGACCAAGACTTAAACTACGACCACTAGCAGCCCACGGGAAAGCGCCTTTCACATAGTCTACATTTTGTGCTTTTGCTTCGGTTTCAGTTAAGCCCATCCAAGCAATTTCCGGATCGGTATAGGCAACAGATGGAATCGTCATTGGGTCAAATGCAGACTTAATACCTGAAATCACTTCTGCGGCAACTTTACCTTCATGTGTTGCTTTATGGGCAAGCATTGGCTGACCAACAATATCTCCGATCGCAAAAATATGTGGCACATTGGTACGCATTTGTTGGTCAACTTCAATAAAGCCATAATCATTAACTGCAACACCTGCTGCTTCAGCGTTGATTAGCTTACCATTGGGTGAGCGACCTACAGCCACCAGAATCTTGTCAAAGATGGCTGTTTCTGGCGCATCTTTTCCTTCAAACGTAACTTTCATGCCTGATTTTTCAGGTTCAATCTTCGCTACTTTTGTGTTTAGATAAATCGCTTCATATTGTTCTTGCACACGTTTTAATAACGGTTTAACAATATCTTTATCCGCACCTGGAATCAGGCTATCTTGCATTTCAACAATGCTAATTTTTGAACCCAAGGCATTATAAACAGTTGCCATTTCCAGACCGATAATACCACCGCCGATCACTAATAAGTTTTCTGGAATATTTTCTAGATCGAGCGCATCAGTTGAATCCATCATACGTGGATCATCATTAGGGAATACAGGGATCTTGGTGACACGCGAACCAGCAGCAATAATACAGTTATCAAATGAAATTGTTTGTGTACCTTCTGCCGTTTCAACTTGTAAGCTGTTGGCACTACTAAACTTGCCTTCACCTCGAACAATCGTCACTTTACGTTGTTTTGCTAAGGCTTTTAGACCGCCTGTTAATCTATCAACAATGCCGTCTTTCGTATCAGCAATTTTACGAATGTCTATTTCAGGTTTTGAGAACGTAACACCATAAGCACCCATATGAGCTGCTTCATTGATAATTTGTGCTGTATGTAATAATGCTTTTGATGGAATACAGCCAACATTTAGACAAACACCACCAATGCGTTCATGGCGTTCGACCATGACTACTTTCTTGCCTAAGTCAGCAGCTCTAAAGGCTGCGGTATAACCGCCAGGTCCTGAACCCAGCACCAATACTTCAGCATGTAAATCCGCATTACTTACATCAATTTTCGCAGCAGGTGCCGGTGCAGGCGTCGCAACTGGCTCTTCTGCTTTAACAGGAGCAGGTGCTACATCACTACTTGCAGCTGTTTCCAAGGTCATAATGACATCACCTTGTGACACTTTGTCACCAACAGCTACATTCAAAGCAACAACAGTCCCAGCAATTTCACTTGGGATCTCCATCGCCGCTTTATCAGATTCTAATGTGATTACATCTTGGTTTGCTGAGATTACATCGCCAACACTGACTAACACATCAATAATTTCGACCGCATCGAAATCACCAATATCAGGGACCTTTACCTCAACTACACTCATAGTAATACCTTTCTAATATCTGACAACATCTGGTTAAGCATAACGGTGAATCTCGCACCAGCCGCGCCATCGATCACACGATGATCGTATGAAATTGACAATGGCAACATTAATCTTGGTACAAATTCTTTACCATTCCATTCTGGTTTCATTTTGTGGCGACCAACACCCAAAATAGCAACTTCAGGCGCGTTGACAATAGGTGTAAAGAAACTACCTCCAATACCACCAAGGCTTGAAATCGAGAAGGTACCACCTTGTAAATCTTTAGCTGTTAACGCACCTTCACGTGCACGTTGACTAATTTCACCTAATTCACCAGCAAGTTCTAAGAAACCTTTTTTATCAACATCTTTGATAACAGGAACCATCAAACCATTTGGCGTATCAACAGCCACACCAATGTTGTAATAGTTTTTCAAGATCAAGCTTTCTTTATCTTCACTTAAAGAAGCATTGAACTCTGGGAACATTTTCAAGCTAGCAACAACGGCTTTGATAATAAAAACTAATGGTGTCAGATTAACGCCACGTTTAGCCGCCATATCTTTATTTTCTTTTCTGAACTCTTCAAGTTCAGTGATATCGGCTTCATCAAACTGGGTAACATGTGGAATATTTAACCAGCATGCATGAAGGTGTTTACCAGAGATTTTCTTAATACGTGATAAATCTTGTGATTTAACATCACCAAATTGTTCAAAGTTAATGACAGGTACAGGCGGAATTGCTGAACCCGTTGTCGGCGCAGCAGCAGGTGTTGACATCACTTGTTTGACAAAGTTTTGAACATCTTCTTTCGAAATACGTCCCTTAACACCTGTTCCAACCACTGAACTTAATGTCACGCCCAATTCACGTGCAAACTGACGTACAGATGGTGATGCATGTGAGCTTTTAATCCCTGCTTTGCTATCTGGTGCAAAAGGAACAGCTTCAGCTGCTTGAACAGGATCAGGGCTAGACACGGCAGGAGCTGGCGCTACTGGAGCAACTTTTTCTACTACTGGTGCAGCAGCTTGTTGTTTAGGTTCACTTGGTGCCGCTGTTGAAACGTCACCATTAGCTTCAACAAGAGCAATAACAGTTCCCTCTTTGACTTTATCGCCAACAGCAATTTTAAGTTCTTTAATTACACCCGCATGAGATGCCGGAATTTCCATTGCTGCTTTATCAGACTCTAAGGTAATAATATCTTGATTTTTCTCAACACTATCACCAACAGAAACTAAAACCTCAATGATTTCTACTTCGTCAAAATCACCAATATCAGGAACTTTTAATTCAATTAAATCTGCCATTACCTTATGCCTTCGCTCGATTCAATGCATCTGCATTAATGTTATATTTTTTGATTGCTTTTTCAACTACGTCATGACCAATTTCACCTTGATCTGCCAAGCTATTTAAGGTTGCAACCACAACATGATGACGATCTACTTCAAAGAAATTACGTAATTTCTGACGCGTGTCTGAGCGTCCAAAACCATCGGTACCTAACACGGTATATGGTGCTTTAACCCATGGACGAATTTGCTCTGCATATAAACGGATATAGTCAGTTGATGCAACAACGACTCCTGATTCTTGATCCAAGCATTCTGAAACATAGGCGCGTTTCTTCTCAGCTTTAGGATGTAAACGATTATAGCGTTCAACATCTTGACCATCACGGGCCAACTCGTTGAAACTTGTTGCACTCCACACCGTTGCTGAAACTTTCCAATCCTGTTCTAAAAGCTCAGCTGCTGCTTCAACTTCACGCAGAATCGTACCACTACCAAGAAGCTGTGCTTTAAGCTTATGTTTGCCACCCGCTTTAAGTTTATATAAGCCTTTAATGATGCCTTGTTCCGCACCTTCAGGCATATCAGGATGAATGTAATTTTCGTTCATCGCAGTTAAGTAATAGAACACACTTTCCTGCTCTTCGTACATACGGCGGAAACCATCATGCACGATCACGGCCATTTCATAGGCATAAGTAGGGTCATAACTAACACAGTTAGGAATCGTACCAGCTTGGATCAAGCTGTGACCATCTTGGTGTTGTAGACCTTCACCATTGAGAGATGTACGCCCTGCTGTTGCACCAATCAAGAAACCTTTTGCTTGAATATCACCAGCTAACCACGCTAAATCACCAACACGTTGGAAACCAAACATTGAATAGTAGATATAAAACGGCACCATATTAACGTTATAGTTTGAATAAGCAGTCGCAGCTGACACCCATTCCGCCATCGCACCTGCTTCATTGATACCTTCTTGCAAAATCTGACCTTTAGTATCTTCGCGATACCACATCACTTTGCCTGAATCTTCTGGTTCGTATAATTGACCTGATGATGAATAAATACCAAACGAACGGAATAAGCCTTCCATACCAAAAGTACGCGCTTCATCAGGAACAATAGGAACAATATTTTTACCAACGCCTTTATCACGAATTAACGCGGTTAAAATTCGAACAAAGGCCATCGTGGTTGAAATTTCACGATCACCGCTTGATTTCAACATCGCACTAAAGATATTCAAGTCCGGTGTTGTTAATGCAGGAGCTGCATTATTACGTTTTGGTAAGAAACCACCTAATTCTTGACGGCGACTTAATAGGTATTTTTTCTCTTCACTGTCATCATCTAATTTGATGTATGGAATTTCTTCTACTTGCTCATCTGACAATGGAATATTAAAGCGGTCACGGAACACCTTCATATTCTCTACACCCAAACTCTTCTGAGAATGCGTTGTGTTTTGGGCTTCACCAGCATGGCCCATACCATAACCTTTAATTGTTTTAGCTAAGATTACAGTTGGCTGTCCTTTATGATCAACAGCACGTTTATAGGCTGCATAGACTTTACGTGGATCATGTCCGCCACGACTTAAGTGCCAAATATCCTCATCGGTCATATCCGACACCATTTCTAGTAATTCAGGATATTTACCAAAGAAATGTTCACGTACAAACGCACCATCTTTTGATTTATAGTTTTGGTATTCACCATCCACTACTTCTTCCATGCGTTTTAATAAAAGGCCTTTTTTATCTTTTGCCAATAGTTGATCCCATTCAGATCCCCAAATGACTTTAATAACATTCCAGCCTGCGCCACGGAAAATAGCTTCAAGTTCTTGAATAATCTTGCCATTACCACGAACAGGACCATCAAGACGCTGTAAGTTACAGTTAATGACAAAGTTCAAGTTATCAAGCTTTTCACGACCGGCTAATGTGATGGCACCTAATGACTCTGGCTCATCCATCTCACCATCACCAAGGTAGGCCCAAACATTACGACCTTCAGTTACAGCCATATCGCGATGTTCCATATATTTCATGAAACGTGCTTGATAGATAGCCAAAATAGGGCCCAAGCCCATAGATACAGTTGGGAATTGCCAATAATCAGGCATTAGCCATGGATGTGGGTATGAAGATAAGCCTTTGCCATCTGATTCAAACCGGAAATTATCTAATTGTTCTTCGGTTAAACGGCCTTCAAGGAATGAACGAGCATAGATACCTGGGGAGATATGGCCTTGGAAAAACACCATGTCCGCTCCATTACCATGGTTATCACCTTTGAAGAAGTGATTAAAACCAACATCATAAAGTGTCGCAGATGAAGCGAAACTGGCAATATGTCCACCCACCGCACCAGGCTTAAGGTTAGCCTTAACCACCATCGCCATTGCATTCCAACGAATGTATGAACGCAATTTGTGTTCGATATCTTGATTTCCGGTGATACGTTCTTGTTGATCAACAGGAATAGTATTAACGTAGGCTGTATTTGAACTATATGGCAGATTGATGCCAGAGCGGCGCGCCATATCAATCAGTTTCTCGATGATGTGATGAGCTTTTTCATCACCTTCTACTTCAATTATAGATTGAAGTGCGTCTAACCATTCTTGTGTTTCTTGCGGATCGTTATCAACAAAATCTGTCATAAATACCTTCATTAAAACTTAGCGTCATAAACAGTTCGGTATTGTAACAGTTTTTGTCTTAATCTAGGCACGGTTTAGCTTTAGGAGCTAATCTGACTGATATTTAAGTATTTTTTATTTTTTCAAAACTTAGAAACCATTATTTAGATACGGTTATAACCGTATTTTGCGAAACTCTGCTTTGAAAAAAGCGATAGAGGCGTGGCAGTAATAACACACTAAAAATAGCTGCATACAATAAAGGTTCAGCCTTATCTTGTTTAACCAACATATAAAAATGGACTGTACTCGCTATTGCAATAAAATACGTGAGTTGATGCAGTTTTTTCCATCGACGACCGCCTAAACGTTTCACCATTTTATTTGTAGATGTAAGTGCTAAAGGAATCAACGCCGAATACGTAAAAAATCCAATAGTAATAAAGGGGCGTTTAATAATATCTTTGACAATTTCATTGATATCAAAAAACTGATCCAGCCCTAAATACAGCAACATATGTAGCGTGGCATAAAAGAAGACATATAGACCCAACATACGTCTAAATGGCACTAAATTAATGTCAAAAAGCCATCTAACTGGCGTAACAGCCAAGGTCAAACATAAAAACCGTAACGCCCATAAGCCGCTATCTCTGGTTAATGTTTCGATTGGATTGGCACCAAGTTGGTTAGTCAACAAGCCAATAATCATCCAAACCAGCGGTAGCAGGCTAATGATAAATAGAATTACTTTCTGTTTCGACACTGACATGATCATAATCACTTAAAAGTATTTTTTTAAATCCATACCGGTATATAAATGTGCCACCTCATCGCCATAACCATTAAATAGCTCGGTTTTGCGTTTTAGAAACTCACCAATACGGCGTTCGCGGCTTTGACTCCAACGGGGATGATCCACATTTGGATTTACATTCGAATAAAAACCATATTCACGTGGTCCGGCTTTCATCCATGCTGATTCAGGTAGTTTTTCAACAAAACGGATATTGACGATAGATTTAATACTTTTGAATCCGTATTTCCAAGGCACTACCAATCTGATCGGTGCGCCATTTTGTCCTAATAATTCACGACCATATAGACCAACAGACAATATCGTAAGCGGATTCATGGCCTCGTCCATTCTCAATCCTTCTACATAAGGCCAATCCAACACGGCGCGGCGTTGCCCTGGCATTTGTTCTGGATCATAAAGCGTAGTGAATTGAACAAATTTAGCTTTAGAGTTTGGTTGTGCTCTTTTAATTAAATCTGCTAGTGGAAAACCGACCCACGGAATAACCATCGACCAACCTTCTACACAGCGGAAACGATAGATGCGTTCCTCTAAGGTAAAGGGTCGAATAAGATCGTCATAGTCATATTCTCCCGGCTTATCGCATTCACCATCGATGGTGACACGCCAAGGTTTACTCTTGTCCGGAAACTCCGTTGCTAAAATTGCTGGCGATGCTTTATCTGTTCCAAACTCGTAGAAATTATTGTAAGTAGTGACAGAATCATAAGCTGTAGGTGATTCTGTAGCTGAATACTCGCTTTTAACCACGTTTTTAAATGTAGGTTCTGGTGTTTCTGCCGCACGCACCAATGAGGTTTGTAACATACTCGCTGTCGCTATCGCAGCAGAACCGTTTAAAAATTGTCTGCGATTAAGATAAACCTTGTGATCGGTGATCTCACTGGCAGGCATTTCACCTAATCTTTTTTTACGTATGTTCATAATAATCACCTCAACAGTTTGAGTACTTTTTAGCTAACCAGTAATCAATACTGACATAACGACCTGCACCAATAAAAAACAATGTCATCAGCATAATAAAATAGGTTGCAGCGAACTCAATACCATTGTTTAGAATGACAAAACTGCCTTTTTCTGTCAGCCACTCATAGTTACCATGTTCTTGTAAAATTGAACGGGCCATTTCAAGTTGTGCACTCGGCTCTGCAATAGCCAGCCAGCCATTCTGCCAATGTACTGTAACAGCAGCCACAATCATCGTAATCATCAAAGGAATACTGACCCAGCGAACGGCTAAGCCGAGTAATAGCAAAATCGCGCCAAAATATTCTGCACCCCATGCTAAATAAGCCAATACTTCAGGGAAAGGAAGTCCTAATCCCCAGTCAGCGTTGCCAAACCAGTCAATCACACTATCTAGCGAACTATCTTTATCAAAGGGATTCCACTTATTATTTGAAGCCATCCAAAAAATAGGCACAAGATAGAGACGTAGTGCTAATGGTGCTAAAAAATCAAGCATCCTCGTTTGATTCAATCCCTGCTGTAAACGATTGACCATGGTGCAAATAAACATGTTTTCTCTCCTATTGCTATAAAAAAGGGCTCAATCAAGAGCCCTTTTCATCACGCTTTATGATTGGGCTAGATCAATCTTATTTTTTGTTAGCACCACATTTTGCTTCGCCACATTTACCTTCTTTCATTTTTTCAGCTTTTTCTTTCATTTCTTCACCGCATTTAGCTTCCTGGGCTTTTTTCATTTCTTCACCACATTTAGCTTCCTGAGCTTTTTTCATTTCTTCACCACATTTAGCTTCGTGTTCAGCTTTTTTATTTGCGCCACAGTTGCCTTCAGCAAGTTGCATATAACCACTTGATAATTCATTTGATGTGAATGGATTTGCATCAGCACTTGCAGTCATTGGTGATAATGCAAGACCAGCTGTTAATGCTACACTTGCAGCTAATGCGATTGTTGTTTTGTTTGTAGAAATAGACATAATATTTTCCTTTAAGTTTAAGTTAGTATAAAAAACAACCGGTCAAACCTGACCAAGCTTGCTAACATAGACGCTCTTGATTTCGGATTGTTACAAACGCAATGAATTTTTTTTCTAAATTAAAAAAAAATGATGAATCACAACTGATAAAACAGCTTATCGCAGGTGATGAACGCGCGTTTCAACAGGTCGTATCAGAGCACCACAATACGATGTTATCAGTAGCTCGCGCTATTGTTGGTGACGCTTTTGCTGACGAAGTTGTACAAGATGCATGGATTTCAGCCATTAAAGCCTTACCCCAATTTGAAGGTCGTTCCAGCCTTAAAACATGGTTATTACACATTGTATCTAATGGGGCTAAAACGCGAGTTCGCCGAGAAAACCGTATGTCATCGCTAGATGAACATTGGGAATCGGAACCCGCCGACAAATTTGATCACACCGGTCATCGCTATGACGATGTTTTACCTTGGGAACAAGCAACGCCCGAGGAAATATTAGCCAATGAGCAGCTACAAACAATTATTGAACAAACTTACCAAGAATTGCCCGCGTTACAACGGGCTGCCTTAACTATGTATGATATGGAAGGGATCGAAATGAACGAGATTTGTAACATTCTCTCGATCTCTTCGTCTAATGTGCGAGTCCTTTTACATAGAGCCCGAACAACGTTGCACCATAAAATTGAACAATATCAACAGAGTGAAAAATAATGTACCAATGTAAAGACATTGCCGATGAAGTAAACAACTATATTGATGGCGATTTAGCCCTCGGTAAACGCATCGGGCTATTTTTTCATCTGTTGATTTGCAGTTGCTGCCGGAATTATTTGCAACAAATTCGCTCTACGATATCTATCGTTACCGTTGCTCGTCCAAAAGAACAAGACGGCACTGACATAGATTCATTAGCTAAACGTTTACATAGTCTATGCCATGAAGAGCATGACCATCATTAGATTTGATATTTATCTTTCCATTCTTGATATGGCATGCCGTAGATAATTTCACGCGCTTGCTCATAATTTAGATCCAAGCCTTTTTGCTCAGCTTCAGCTAAATACCACTTTGCGAGGCAATTACGGCAAAAGCCTGCTAAATCCATCAGATCTATATTTTGAACATCTGTACGCTCAGCTAGATGTGCTAGTAAACGACGAAATGCCGCCGCTTCAAGTTCAAGTTGTGTTTGTTTATCCATTTTAAATCCTAATTAATCTTCATATAAAAAACAGCGAACCTCATGTCTACCGTGTAATGTAGTTGTCGCTGGATAACTTTCCAAGCATTTAGCCATTACCTTCGGGCAACGCTGATGAAAATGACAGCCTTGTGGTGGATTGGCCGGCGATGGTAACTCGCCTTCTAATCGAATATATTCTTTATTGTTAGCGCTATCAATGTCCGGCACTGCAGCTAATAATGCTTGGGTGTAAGGGTGTTTTGGTGATTTCAGAACCTGTAGTCGATCGCCTTGTTCAACAATTCGTCCGAGATACATCACTGCAACTCGATGAGCCAAATAATCAACTACGGCTATATTATGCGTAATAAACAAAAATGATAGCCCAAACTCATGTTGGATTTCACGTAATAAATTCAGAATCTGAGCTTGTACCGACACATCTAAAGCACTGGTTGGCTCATCACAGATAATGATTTCAGGATCGGTTGCTAAGGCCCTTGCAATACATAAACGTTGGCGTTGGCCACCCGAAAATTCATGCGGATAACGATGTTTAATTTCAGAGCGTAATCCCACACGTTCAAGCAATTGTTCAACTCGTTTCTCACGGAGATTAGGATCTTTTATGTCCATTCCTTCTTCAATAATCTGACTAACTGTCATACGAGGATTCATCGAAGAATACGGATCTTGAAATATTACTTGTAACGAACTTCGATGTGCCTTTAATTGGCGCTGTGTTAACTCTGTTAAACGATTACCTTGAAAATCAACGACACCTGAAGTTACTGGTACTAATTGTAATATGCCCTTGCCAACGGTAGTTTTACCACAACCTGATTCACCCACTAATGCGAGCGTTTCTGATTGCTTTAAAGTCAGGTTTACCCCATCAACTGCTTTGACCTGCCCGACTTCACGCTGAAATAAGCCTTTACGAATCGGAAAATGCACACACAAATCAGTTACATCAAGGATATGTTTATCTGCTGGCAACACATCTGATAACGGTGATGAATGTTTAACTTGATCCAAAAGATTACTGTTTAATGACTCAGGAGATTCATATAAATGACAACGTACACCATGACTTTGATGTTCAAGCCACAGCGGAATCTCCTGATGACAGCGTTCAAATGCATGTTCACATCGTTCAACAAAACGACAACCACTAAATTGCTGGGTTAATACTGGTACCGTACCTTTAATAACCGTTAAACGTTGATCGCGTTTCTGTTCTGACGGCAAAGCCTCGAACAACTTATCGGTGTAAGGGTGTTGATGATGTTTGAATAGCTGCTCGCGACTTGCTGATTCAACAATTTGTCCCGCATACATAATGGCCACATGATCCGCCATTTGGGCGACGACACCGAGATCATGGCTGATCAATAAAATTGCCATGCCTGTATCGCGTTGGATTTGTTTTAATAAATCCAAAATCTGAGCTTGAATGGTAACATCAAGCGCCGTAGTCGGCTCATCAGCAATCAGTAATTCAGGTTCCCCCGCTAATGCCATTGCAATCATCACACGTTGTTTCATTCCGCCAGATAATTGATGTGGAAATTCTTTAGAGCGTTGTAGCGGATCAGGAATACCGACAGAATGTAATAGTTCAATTATACGAGTCTGACACTGCTGCTCATTCAGTTGAAAATGCCATTTTAAACACTCTGCTATTTGTTGACCGACGGTCATAACCGGATTCAACGAACTTTGTGGTTCTTGAAAGATCATCGCGATCCTTCGGCCACGAATGTGCTGCATTTCAATTTCAGATAGGGCTAATAAATCTTCGCCAGCGAGTGAAATATCACCTGATACAATACGGCTCACCATTGGCGGATTAAGTCGCATTAATGACAATGCTGTCATTGACTTTCCACAGCCGGATTCACCTAACAAAGCAAACGTTTGACCACGCGCAATCTCAAAATCAACACCATCAACAGCACGCAGCGGTTGTTTATCTGAACCAAACCACGTTTTTAAACCGCGTACTGATAATAATGCAGAGCTCATTTTGAACTCTGCATTCTTGGGTCAAAGGCATCACGTACCACATCAGCAAATAAATTTGCAGCCAAGACTAATATAAACATAGAGAAAAATGCTGCGGTCAAAGACCACCACACGATGGGTTCACGAGCCATCTCTAACCGTGCGCTATTGATCATATTGCCCCAGCTAATCATCGATGGATCAACGCCAACACCAACATAAGATAAAACGGCCTCAGCTAATACTAATCCACTGAAATCTAAAACGATTGCTATCATGACTATGTGCATTAAATTCGGCAAGATATGTCGATGAAGTATTGTAAAACTTCCTGCGCCCAGTGCTCTAGCAGCTAAGACATAATCAGCCTCTCGCAATTTTAGAGTTTCACCACGCAAGATACGACATAACCCTGTCCAACTGGTCATTCCCAAAATAATACATAAGAATAATAAACGCATATCAGCGCGTTCAGCCACGGTAATAAAATTTTCGGGATGATTGTTCATATACACTTGAAGCATCAACACAGCAGCAGCTATCAATAACACACCAGGAATTGAGTTAAGGGTGGTATAAATATATTGAATAAGATCATCAATCCAACCTTTGAAATAACCAGCAGAAATCCCCATAAATAGGGCTAGCGGCAACATTACCAAGGTTGTGAGCGTGCCAATGACAAGTCCAGTACGCACACTTTTAAGTGTTTGATAAAGCACATCCTGCCCTACTTTATCGGTACCAAAAACATGATAATCAAAACTTAAGGCCATTAGATTGCTCGCAAACAAGCCTATGATCAAAAACATTGCCAGAGCTGTTCTAAGTGGGTAGTCAGATTTGCCATATAGAATATAGAGACCTGCCTCAGTAAAACTAATCTGCTTCCGCCGAGCAAAAATCAAGACCATTAACAGTAAAAACCCCAGCCAAATGATCAAGACTAACAGTGACGTATCAATTAACGTCGAACTGATATCAGTCCATTTGTCTGTTTCTGACGCTAAATGGGAACCGGCATAAGTCAGTTTGGGATAATCATAATCAAGCTTGCCATTATCTGAGGCAATCATTTCGCGAACAAATAAACGTGTCGCTAAAGGTGAGGAATAGGTTTTTTCAATATGCTGGCGTAAAGGCAATAACGCCAAATCAAGTACCGTTAAGACTTCTGATGAATAATGTTGGCGATCATTATGTTCTTGTTCAAGTGCTGGTCTAAAATGTATCGAATCAAGCAAGCCGATAACAACATAACACAGCAATACCATGATAGACATCATGCCACGTTTGCGTTTTATAACAGTTAGCCAAGGGGTAATAAGATGTGGCCGCTGCCTGATATAAAAGACACTGGCTACAACAACAGCCAATAATAGGTAAATTAAGATATCAGTCCATAAAACTACGGGCAGAAAAGGCATGGTTATTCACTATTTGGCGAGTTGTGAAATATCAATTTTTAATTCCTTAGGCAAAGAAAATTCAACTGTTTCACGCAAACCTTGGTCTTCATCAGCCGCAGAGACACCAAGCTGCTTTAAACGTGACACCACATTCTGTACTAAAACTTCAGGTGCAGACGCGCCGGCAGTCAGGCCTATTGTTGTCTTGCCATTAAACCATTCCGGGTTGATATCTTTGTCAGTATCAATCAAATAAGCAGGTGTATCTAACTTGACTGAAAGTTCACGCAATCTATTAGAATTCGAGCTATTTTTTGATCCAACAACCAGCACAACATCACATTGCTTTGCTAAATTTTTAACAGCATCTTGGCGATTTTGGGTGGCATAACAAATATCATCTTTTTTCGGTCCTTCAATTGAAGGGAAACGTGCTCGTAAAGCATCAATGACAATAGATGCATCATCAACGGATAATGTTGTTTGCGTTACAAACGCTAACTTATCAGGATTTTTAACCTGTAACGTTTCGACATCTTCAGGTGTTTCGACTAGATACATACCACCTTGTTCTGACGTATATTGGCCCATCGTACCTTCAACTTCAGGATGGCCCTGATGACCGATCAAAATGCATTCTTGACCTTGCTTTTGATATTTTGATACTTCCATATGCACTTTTGTAACTAAGGGACAGGTGGCATCAAATACTTTTAGACCGCGTTGTTTGCCTTCATGTCTCACTTTTTGAGAAACGCCATGCGCACTGAAAATCAAGGTACTGTTATCCGGTACTTCGGACACTTCTTCAATAAAGATCGCCCCTTTTTCTCTAAGGCCATCAACAACAAAACGATTGTGAACAACTTCATGTCGCACATAAATAGGAGCACCAAATAATTCGATTGCGCGCTCGACAATTTCTATGGCGCGATCTACACCCGCACAAAATCCACGCGGATTGGCTAAAATTAATTTCATCAGGTTATATCACCGCTTTCGGATAAGAGCCTAAAACACGACACATAGACGATTCTTGTTCTAATTGTTGCAATGCTTTTGATAATGAAGGGTCTTCACAATGGCCTTCAACGTCAATAAAGAACACGTATTCCCATATTCCTGTCCGAGCTGGTCGTGATTCGATCCGCGTCATACTGATACCGCTATCTGCTAAGGGTTTGAGTAATATTTGCAAAGCACCCGGTTTATTCTTAGTTGACACTAATAAGGCCGTTTTATCTGAGCCAGATGGCCCTACATCTTGAGTTCCTATCACCAAAAATCGCGTGGTATTATCAATTTCGTCTTCAATATTACTGGCTAATACCGATAAATCATAAATATCAGCGGCTTGATTGGCGGCAATAGCGGCAGCACTGGTATCACTCATTACGTTTTTAGCTGCTTCCGAGTTACTATTCATTGGCACCAATTCACACGTTGGAAGATGTTGTGCCAGCCATTTACGACATTGCCCCAATGCCTGTGGATGAGCATAAACTGTTTTTAACTGACTTAAATCTGATGCTTTACTCAGCAAATAATGATGAATACGTAAGGTTACTTCCCCATTAATTTTTAGTGGCGATGTAATAAACCGATCTAAGGTGTGTGACACCATACCTTCGGTAGAGTTCTCAACAGGTACTAAACCATAATTGGCATTACCTGTTTCAACTGCATGAAATACATCAGCAATTGTTGTCATCGGTTGCATTAAAACCGACCCACCAAATTGCTTTAATGCCGCAGCTTGAGTGAAAGAACCTTCTGGTCCAAGATAAGCAACTTCCAAGGGTTTTTCTGTTGCCAAACATGCTGACATGATTTCTCGAAATAAACGGGCCATTTCCTTATCAGGAAGTGGCCCTTCATTACGTTCAATCACTTGACGTAATACCATCGCCTCACGGTCAGGACGATAGAAATCAGCATCAGCACCTTGCTCAATTTTAATGCGTGCCACTTCTTGAGCCATGGCAGTTCGTTTGTTAAGCAAATCTTGTAATTGCTGGTCAATACTATCAATTTGTTGTCGAATTACCTGTAAGGCGTCGTATTCACTCATAGATATTTAACCATTTATTCCTAAATTTAAGGTGCTATCAAACCAAGCAATATGTATAGCAAAGTCTTTTTGCTTAGATTATTTATTCTTCTACAGCATCACCAAGTTCATCAGCAGCATCAAGTTCAGCATCAATATCAACAGCTTCTTCCTCATCTTCAAGGATTCTTTCCAAACCGACTAGTTTTTCGTTCTTAGTTAAGTTGATTAATTTAACGCCTTGCGTATTACGACCGACGATAGAAACATCTTTGACTGGTGTACGCACTAAGGTGCCACCATCACTAATAAGCATGATTTGATTTTCATCTTTAACTTGCACAGCGCCGACAACATTACCGTTACGAGCTGATGTTTGAATAGAGATAATACCTTGACCACCACGGCCTTGAACCCGATATTCTTCAAGATGTGTCCGTTTACCATAACCAAACTCGGTTGCAGTTAAAATAGCACCATCCTCTTCGTTAGCAATGATCATCGAAATAATCTGTTCACCTTCTGGTAAACGCATACCACGGACACCACGAGACACACGTCCCATAGAGCGAACATCGGTTTCATCAAAGCGAATAACCTTACCACCAGAACTGAATAGCATAATATCAGACTGACCATCGGTTAATGCCACAGCAACCAATTGATCATCCTCTTTCAAATCAACAGCAATAATACCGTTCGCTCGCGGGCGTGAATAATCAACTAATGGTGTTTTCTTAACCGTACCCGAAGCAGTCGCCATGAAGATGTATTTATCTGCTTCAAACTCTCTCACTGCTAATACAGCATTAATTTGTTCGCCTTCTTCTAGTGGCAATAAATTAACCATCGGTTTTCCACGTGCAGCGCGTCCACCAGTCGGAAGTTCATAGACCTTTTTCCAATACACTTGGCCTTTGCTTGAGAAGCACAGTAAGGTGTCATGGGTATTGGCAATAAACAAATGTTCGATGAAATCTTCATCTTTCATTGCAGTCGCTGATTTACCTTTACCACCACGACGTTGTGCTTGATACGTATCTAATTGCTGTGTTTTAGCATAACCAGCATGAGAAAGCGTTACCACCATCTCTTCTTCAGTGATTAAATCTTCAAGCGTTAGATCAAGATGTGCATCAATAATTTCGGTACGACGTTCATCGCCATACTCTTCTTTCACTTTAACTAATTCTTCACGAATAACAGCCATCAAATTATCTGGATCACTCAAAATCGCCAATAGCTCAGCAATTTCTTCTAGAACTTCACGATACTCTTGTAGAATTTTGTCTTGTTCAAGGCCTGTTAAGCGATGCAAGCGCATATCTAAAATAGCTTGCGCTTGTACTGGCGATAAATTGTAAGAACCATTAACTAGGCCTAAATTCGCATCCAAACCTTCAGGACGAGAAGCCGCTGCACCTGCGGCACCTAACATTTCGAGAATCATTTCTGACGCCCAACCACGAGCTAATAGCGCTTCTTTGGCATCAGTAGGACTATCTGAAGATTTAATTAACTCAATAACCTCATCAATGTTAGCTAAAGCAGTAGCTAACCCTTCTAAGATATGGGCACGGTCACGGGCTTTACGAAGATCAAATAACGAACGACGTGTTACCACTTCACGACGGTGACGAATGAACGCATCAAGAATCTGTTTTAAGCCTAATAGACGAGGTTGACCATCAACAATAGCCACCATATTGATACCAAACACAGTTTGCATTTGTGTTTGTTTGTATAAGTTATTCAAGACAACTTCAGGTACTTCACCTCGTTTAAGCACAACTACCATACGCATACCATCTTTGTCTGATTCGTCGCGTAAGGCAGAGATACCTTCTATTTTCTTTTCTTTAACCAGTTCTGCAATTTTCTCAAGCAAACGTGCCTTATTAACTTGATATGGCAATTCGTGAACAACAATACTTTGTTGTCCTGTTGCATCATTGGTTTCAATATCTGCTCTAGCACGAATATGAACACGACCACGACCAGTACGATACGCTTCAGCAATACCTCGAGCACCATTGATCATAGCTGCTGTTGGGAAATCGGGACCAGGAACATATTCCATCAACTGATCGATATCAATATCAGGGTTATCAACTGTTGCGATACAGGCATTTAATATTTCAGTGAGGTTATGAGGCGGAATATTTGTCGCCATACCCACAGCGATACCTGATGAGCCATTAACCAATAATGCAGGGATCTTTGTTGGAAGAACGGCTGGTTCTGATTCAGATTCATCGTAGTTGGGGATAAAGTCGACAGTTTCTTTATCTAAATCAGCCAACATTTCATGTGTGATTTTGGCCATGCGAACTTCGGTATAACGCATCGCAGCAGGTGAATCACCATCGACCGAACCAAAGTTACCTTGACCATCAACCAGCATATAACGCATAGAAAACGGCTGCGCCATACGCACCATAGTGTCGTAAACCGCTGTATCGCCATGGGGATGGTATTTACCGATTACATCACCGACTACACGCGCAGACTTTTTATAGGAACCATTCCAGTTGATGCCTAAGTCTCGCATTGCATAAAGAACACGACGATGAACAGGTTTAAGTCCATCACGTACATCTGGAAGTGCCCGACCTACGATTACGCTCATTGCATAATCGAGATATGAGCTCTTCATTTCATCTTCAATACTAATTGAATCGAGTTCTAAAGCAATTTCATCAGTCATTTATAACATCATCCAAAAAACATCCGGCAACTCATTTTGCCAAAGATACGATAATAACATTATGGGTGATTTCATGCACCTTTTAGCAATAGCACTACTAGGGGTTACGTTTTGAAAAATAACCGCTAAAATCATCCTCTAAGGTCGCCAACAGTTGTTCAAGTCCCTGTTTCCAGCCTTTAACGACATTTTCAGCAGTAGTTTTCTCTACATCTACTTCAACTTTTAAGCCTGTCTGAAATAAAGCTTGTGATGTCTCTTGTTTGCCATCCATTAAGAAAAATTGCATTTCTAACACTGCTTGCGGCGAAAATTGCTCACGCTTATCACCATATAAAGCGGTTACGGCTGATTCTAAGACCATATCGGCAGCAACACTTTCATCGGTGGTGACCTGACTAAATTGTCCACTTTTTTGCAACCAGCGTTTGAGTTGTTCTGTAAACATGGTTTGTGGTTCAGAAAAGAACAAGTGATTTTTTTGAGACTGATATTCGTTTTCACCAATGCGAAACACTATCGGTTTTGAACTGTAATGTGAGGTTACTCGCACTGGCTTGATAAGTAATACTCGATTTTTAGGAAACTCGCTTGCGACTGCGCCTCTATCAACATCAACTATGTAATAATGCGGCTCATCATCATCGTCTGATTTACTGCCAAGTCCAAAGCAGCCTGTTAACATAGTTATCAACACAAGTATGCTTAACATTCTTAAACTGTTTTTATTCTTCATTTTTTATCTCTAAATTACAGTAGCGACGATTTCAGCCGATATAATATGTTAACTAAAACAAGATTGCTTTTATTATGGACAAATTGAAAACAAAAATTCGTGATATTCCTGACTTTCCCAAACAAGGAATCACATTTAAGGACATCACGCCATTAGTGCAAGATCCTGCAATGTTACGATTTGCTATAGAAAAACTTACTGAACCCTATACTGACAGTAATATTACTGCGGTTGCGGGCATGGAGGCACGAGGCTTTATTTTCGGTAGCCTTGTCGCTTGGCAACTGAACGTCGGATTCATTCCACTGAGAAAACCGGGCAAGCTACCTTATGATGTACAAAGTGTCGACTATGATCTTGAATACGGTACAGCTAGTCTACAAGCACATATTGATGCAGTTAAACCCGGTGACCGAATTTTATTGATAGATGATTTACTCGCCACAGGCGGTACTGCTGAAGCAAGTTGCCAACTGGTTGAAAAACTCGGCGGTGAAGTTGTGGCATGTGCCTTTGTTATTGAACTATTAGCTTTGAATGGACGACATAAATTAGCTAAATACCCCATCCATTCACTCATTACCTACTGATTACCATGATGACTAAACTTATCTTTTTAATCGTATTAAGTTTGAGCTCAATTGCTCATGCACAACAATTCCAATCGCCAATAACTGATACACATTGGCAGGTTATTGAAACGCCATTGGAGTGCAGTCTTATTCAACACATTGCTGATTTTGGCGACGCTAAATTCAGTCAAGCGACCGGTGGAATGCTTACCCTCAGTTTTACTACGTCTCATTACCCAGCTAGTCAAAATAATGCTCAATTTGAGATTGCTACCGCACTCTGGCAAAACAGTGATGAACGTATTCCTTTAACCTCGGTTCCAACTGACGCAGGACAAACAGTATTTGAACTTAAAGGCCAACTTGCTAAACAAGCATTAACACACCTTCAAGAAGGGCTACTCCCAACACTTCGCTACCATAGCCCCAATTCATACAGTGGTGTTGAAGTGCTGATGTCGACAGTACATCTGTCGGATTCTATTTCTGGATTTCAACAATGCATTGCTAATCTCCATCCTGATACATTTGAAGCTGTTCACAAGCTGACCGTTCATTTTGGCCTAGAACAAGCAAGATTAAATGCTGATGCAGAAAAAGCACTGACTCGCTTAGCTGATTATGTAAAAGTAGACGACAGCATTAAACGGATTAAAATTACAGGCCATACCGATAATCATGGTCGTAAACGGCTTAATGCACCACTTTCAGAAATGAGGGCGACTGCGGTAAAACAATTTTTAGTTGAAAAATGCCAAATCCCAGAACAATTAATTACCACATCAGCCTACATTGAGAAAAAACCATTGGCGTCAAATAAAACCGATCAAGGTCGCGCGCTTAATCGTCGAGCAGAGATTACTTTAATCCGCTAACATTAATGCCACGATGTATTTGAGTAACACCATGCTCACATCATCACTATCGCCATAATTTACGGGGCTTTCATGCATCAGGAAACGATTATCGCACTATCTGCAATAGGAATTATTGCCATAATTTGTCAATGGTTTGCATGGTGGGTAAAACTCCCTGCCATCTTGTTTTTATTACTTGCAGGTATCGTGATCGGCCCGCTCATGGGCTGGCTTAATCCTGAGCAATTATTTGGTGACTTACTATTCCCTTTTGTGTCTTTATCCGTTGCAATCATTCTGTTTGAAGGCGCATTAACATTAAAATTCGAAGAAATTCGTGGCTTACAAACCGTAGTTAGAAATATGCTAACTATAGGTGTAGCCAGCACATGGACTGCGATCACCCTTGGTACACACTATATAATCGGGTTCGCATGGGATTTATCATTATTATTTGGGGCGCTGATGGTGGTAACTGGGCCAACAGTTATTGTGCCGATGCTAAGAACCGTTAGACCCAACGCCAAAATTGCCAACATACTTCGTTGGGAAGGCATTGTTATTGATCCTCTTGGTGCCATCCTTGCGGTATTGGTGTTCGAAGTTATTGTCTCAATGAAATTGCAAGGCCATACATCGATTAGCCACACTCTATTTATGTTTAGCACTACCGTGTTAACCGGCATTATCATCGGTGCTGTCACAGGTTATCTATTTGGTCTGATATTACGCAAACATCTACTACCTGAATATTTACATAATGTTGCGACGCTGACATTAGTTTTTGCTGTATTTGCATTATCCAATCATCTCACGGAAGAGTCCGGCTTATTAACGGTAACCGTGATGGGGATTTGGCTGGCTAACATGAAAAACGTACCCGTTGAAGATATCTTAGACTTCAAAGAAAGCCTAAGTATCTTATTGATTTCAGGTCTATTTATATTGCTTGCTGCCCGCCTAAACTTTGACCAGTTTGCTACCTTAGGTTGGGCAGCATTAGTGTTATTTCTGTTTATTCAACTGTTTGCCAGGCCGATAAAAATCATTGTTTCTACTTTTGGTTCTGATTTGAAATGGCAAGAAAAATTCATGATTGCTTGGATTGGACCTCGCGGCATTGTTGCTGCCGCAGTGACCGCATTATTTGCTATCCGCTTACAAGAAATCGGTGTTGAGAATGCTGAGCTATTAGTCCCCCTTGCCTTTTCTATCATCATTGGAACAGTTGTACTGCAAGGCGCAACGTCAAAAGTCCTAGCACAGCGTTTAGGTGTAGCAGAACCTGAAGATAATGGTTTTTTAATTATTGGTGCTAACCCAGTTGCTCGATTAGTCGCTAAAGCACTTAAGGAAAGCGGTTTTACCGCAATAGTCACTGATGGTAGCTGGACTAATATCAAAACTGCACGGATGGAAGGATTGTCAACCTATTACGGCAATGCTGTGTCTGAACATGCCGATCGACATTTAGACTTAGTCGGGCTAGGTCATCTGTTAGCTTTAACCCCGCAGAAAGATCGTAATGCCCTTGCTGGTCAGCGTTATCAATCAGAGTTTGGCGCTAACAAAATCTATTTATTAGCTGCAGAAGAACAAAAAGAGGTTGATGGCAAAGAACAACAATCTCGTAAAACAGTCAGTCATCGCTATAACACACTGTTTGAAAAAGATCGTACATACTCACAACTCGCAAGTTGGATTGGTCAAGGTGCCAAAATTAAGCAAACCAACTTGACTGATAACTTTAATTACGACGATTACAAACAACAATATGGTAAACGTGCTATTCCATTATTCATCTTCAACGCAAAACGACAGTTACGCTTTTTTACTGGAGATGATACTTTGATTCCTGAAGCTGGCTGGACTATTCTCGCTCTAGTCAAAGATGAACCCGAAAAGATAATGACGTGATTTTTCGTAACCAATTGATAATAAAAAATTACTTGTATTTTTTAGATAGAACCCTGTACTGCAGTATCGATAGGAGCGTGTAATGGCCGAAGAAATTGATGACGAGATGCTTGAAATTGACTCCAACGGTAGAGATGGAGATTCTGAAGAAAACAATTCAGGTGGAAAACTAGCCCGTATTAAAGCGTTACTTTCTAATAGAATTATTCTTATTTCAATCATTTCAGTGTTGATTATCTTGCTTGCCGTAGGTGCTTATTTCATCTTTTTCACCGGAAATGATGAAGCCACAGACACAGAAATAACCGAACTTAGTGGGGAAGTTGCAACACAACCAGATATGATGGCGCCACCACAATCTGAAGACAACTCTAGCGCATTTTTATCTGCAATCAGTGAAAATTCAAACTCACCTGATTCCGAACAAATCAGTAATAGTGACGGCACTGATGGCGACAAACCATCACGCGTCTCTCAAATATCCAATGGCATGGTTGAGGCTGCAAAAACAGGTGGATTTCCTACTGCTGATAGTGCAAGTGGCGCCGCTAATACAGTATCAGATCAAATGCCAGCCGAGACACCTGAATCAAAACAACTATCAGAATTACTCAATGAAAAAGTAGCGGAACTAGAAGCCGAAAACCAAAGGCTTAAACAACAAATCTCAAATTTGGATATCCAAATTAAGCTATACAAAAATGCAAAACGCGCTGAGGATTTAAGTATCCCTGTTGATAGATTTGATTCCAATGCAATTACCAGTCCTGCTCCTTATAATGATGGCTTAGTCAATGATTTTAGTAGTGACTACTCTGCATCACCCTATGCTGATGATGAAATGACCCCAAAACCAACTTGGGGTGATGCTAAACCTGATCAGAACAAATAA
>JBFIJJ010000002.1:0-35235 GCA_041600795.1 Methylophagaceae bacterium
GTGAAGAAGCGATCTAAAAATGCAGCGGCGTCAGGACCACACACTTCAATTTTTCCTAATGAACTACCATCAATAATGCCTACTCTTTTGAATACATCTTCGGCTTCTTGTTGAATGATTTCATTAACACTTAAGTTAGGCACTTGATAGTAGGCAGGTCGACTCCATGCACCGACATCAACAAATACAGCTCCAGATTTTTTATGCCATCCTTGTAACGCCGACTGACGTTTTGGATGAAAATTTCTACCTCCAAGATGACCAATCGGTGTTGGATGAAAGAATGGTCTTGATGTTGTAGAACCAATTTTTTCTACCGGTAAGTCTCTTATTTTTGCCAAAATACGGATTGCATTCATATTGGAATGCTTGCCTTGACTTGGTCCCATGCCAACCGTAGTAAAACGCTTCATTAATTCGATATTATCGAAACCTTCTTTTGCAGCATTAATAAAATCTTTTGCCTGAATATCTTCATCAAAGTCGACAAAATTTCTACCTTTGGGATGATGAACAACTGGATAAGAGTGGCTAGGAGAACTGCCAGTATGAGGTTTAACCTTGATATCAGGTGTATTTGCCACACCCAGATATTTCATTGCTTCGGCAGCAGCACGTGCACCATCAGTAATACGTTGTTCAATATCAAACGTACCATTAACCTTGCCTGCTGCAAACACACCGTCAATTAAGGTATCTGGCACAAATTGTTCAATGGTATTGTCGTATCTGACCTTCATACCTGATTGATACAATAAGGCTGCAGCAGGCGCCCAACCAGCACTCATTGCAACACCATTACAGGCAATTGTGATCGCTTTAGACGCATCGACTTGATTGGTATCTTCATCAAAAGGACAGATAACCACTGCAGACACACCTGTTCGGTCTTGATTAGGGATCACTTCGTAGACGCAATAACTTCTATATACATCAATGTTTCGTGTTTCTAAGCCATCGATATCTTTTAAGATCTGTTGAGATACATTTTTTCTTAAATCGACTAAGGCAGAAACTTTAACACCAGATCTAATTAAGTCTTTGGCAACACGATAACCATAGTCATTTGCAGTAAACACAACACCATTTTCAAATGGTTTAGTTGCAAATCTGTAGAGTAATCTTTGAGCCGCTGAGCCATTAACCACACCAGGAAGATCGTTATTTCTAAATACAGGTGGTTGTTCAAACGCCCCCGTAGCGACAATAACTGTTTTGGCTCTAACTTTTGTGATGCCACCCTCTTCTACGATTGGAATGAGATGATCGGTATAATACGACGATGCGAAAGCATTAAGACGTAAGCTAATATTTTCAGCTTTATCTACCTGAGCAAGTAATTCTTCTAACTCATAAAAATAGCTATCGTGACCAGCCCTGTCATACGCCAAACTACCGCCTGCTTGATGATTTTCATCAACAATTAGAATCTTTAAATCTTTGTTCAATGATGCTGACAAAGCTGCAGATAAGCCTGATGGACCCGCACCGATAACTAACACATCGACATGTTCATTTAATTTAGGCTTTGGAATTCTTGGGTAGTTAAAATTGGTAACACCCAAACCCGCTGCTTTTCTAATTACATTTTCCCAAAATGGGAACATAAACTTCGGTTTATAAAACGCTTTGTAATAAAAACCGACTGGAAGGAAAGGGGCTAAATTTTCGATAAAACGATTTTTATCTTTTAATACGCCACCATCGGTATTTACTGCTGTCAGTGACATACCACCTTTCACCGCGAGCACATCACCACGCATGTTGGTATCTTCACCATCAGTCAACATGACATTGATATCGTGATTAGCCAAACTCATCACACCACGAGCACGGTGATATTTAAAACTTCTGCCTAATACTTTGGCTCCAGATGCCCACAAAGCACTACTGATAGTGTCACCTTCAAAACCCGTATAGCTTTTACCTTCAAACGAGAATGTGACTTGCTTGTCCCTATCAATCCATTCGCCCAACTGTTTATCAATACGCATAGTCATTAGTTACGTCCCGCTGCAAGTTCACTGAACAAATATGTTTTTATAACGTCATCACTCATTGTGTTTCTTTCGGCAATAAACCACGTGCCACTTGGTGCGTGATACCACCACTCTTTTTTTACTGTTGGCGTGTTATTACGGAAATGGACATAAGAGGCCCACTCATAATCTGAGCTACTGTCCGCATCAGGCATTTCACGATAACTTCCCCCGTAAACGAATTCGCTTAATGGTCTGGTTCCATTTACTGGACATTTAAGTAATTTCATCTTTAGATACCTATATAATCAATGGCCAACCGAAGCGGCACCTTTTTCACCTGTTAACTCATATTCTTCAAAACGTGATAAACGGAATGAGTGAATTAATTCATGAGCTCTATCATTTGCAATGGTGGCAGCCATTGTTTTGCCGCTTATTGGTGTAGCTTTGAAGCCCCACGTTCCCCAACCGGCATCTAGATAAAATCCTTCGATAGGTGTTTTACCCATGATTGGGGCAAAATCTGGTGTCAAGTCAGCCATACCTGCCCACTGACGAACAATTTTCACATTCGATAGGAATGGGAACATATCGACGATGTGTGAGGTTAAGCCTTCAACAAAATCAAAACTTGAGCGTGTTGAATGGAGCTCATAAGGATCTAGTGACGACCCCATAACAAGTTCACCACGTGATGACTGACTAACATAAACATGCAAACTACCCGACACAATGATGGTGTCTAACCATGGCTTCATTGGTTCACTTACACAGGCTTGTAGTGGGTGGATTGTGATCGGTGTTTTGATATCAACCATGTCCAAAATGCGAGGTGTGAATCCAGCAACTGCAGACAACACAGTATTTGTTTCGATATAACCTTTACTGGTTTGCACGCCATGAACTTTACCGCTACGCACGTCAATATCTTGTACTTCTGTCATTTGAATGATGTCTACACCAAGCTGAGCTGCACCACGTGCATAGCCCCAAGCAACAGCATCATGTCGAGCGACAGAACCTGGATTGTGATACAAAGCCCCTTCAATAGGTGCTTGACCGCTACAATCTAGATCCATTTGCGGACAAGCCTGAGCAATTTCATCTCTGCCAACCACACGACTATCAACGCCAACATGCTTATTAACTTCTGCACGCCACCGCATTGTTCTCATTGAACTTTCTGAATGGGCTAACGTGAAGTGGCCTCGCGTAGAATAAAACAGGTTGATATCTAACTCTTGAGATAAACCTTCAAACAGTTTTACGCTGGCATCATAGAATTTGACGCCCTCAGGTGTGAGGTAATTTGAACGAACAATCGTGGTATTTCTACCTGTATTACCACCACCGATATATCCACGTTCTAAAACAGCAACATTGGTAATACCATGTTCTTTGGCTAAGTAATATGCAGCGGCTAAGCCATGACCACCACCACCAATGATGACGACATCATAAGATTTCTTAGGTGTCTGAACATCCTCGAAATAACGTGGCTCGTTAAACTCACGACCAAAACCAAACTTAAGCAGCTTATAAGGCATCACTACAATCCTACTGTTTAAAACCAAACTAATTACCTGAAGGAAATTGAAACTTTACAGGTAACCCACAAGAAACTATTATTCACTACATGAAACAGAATTTACCCGAGCTTTTTCTTGATGTCAAACTATTTTTTATTCTTATGAAACTTTTATTCATAAAGATAAATAAAGATACTTGAAGTTCAATAGTGGCTCTATAAAGTACTGATATTTCACAACTAAATAGTGTCATAGCCTTATTAGGTTTTATATAAGCTGTTGTTGGTACTACTTAGGTATAGGTTAAATTCAGTGGATTTAGTGCTATCTTCCGGACTCGTTGACGGTGATAGTTGAACGATTAATTCAAAATGGATGTATAGGTGTTTTAGTTTTTAACAAAGAAATTAAAACTTAAAAAATTTAGTTATATGCCCATAACTAAAGCGTAATTTGACATGAGTCAGGTGGATACGTTAACTACATTGAGAAGGATATTTTTGAGATGGCACAACAACAATTTCAAACGACTGCTCTAAATAAATACATAGGGCAGACCATAAAAGAACTAAGAAACGACCACAATCTCACCATTGCAGAGGTATCAAAACTGGTTGGAATTAGCAGAGGTATGCTTAGCAAGATTGAGAATGGCTTAACATCAACCAGTATGGACACCTTAGAACAATTAGCTAATGCACTAGGCGTTACCTTATCCAGTTTATTTCAGGGATACAACAAACCTATTGAGGCAGCTCAATTTGTCAAAAAAGGCAAAGGTCTTGAAGTCGTCAGGCGCGGAACAAAGTCAGGCCATACATACCATCTTCTAGCCTACGAACAGGGTCCAAACAAAGTATTTGAGCCATTCTTAATTAGTTTAGAAGAAGCTGAAGAATTTTCAGCGTTCGAACATACTGGTATTGAATTTATCTATATGATCGAAGGTGAAGTTGAATATTTAGTCGGTGATGAAACGTTTGTGCTGGAGCCAGGTGACTCACTTACTTTTAATGCAGAAATGCCCCACAGACCAGGTAAACAGCTACAAACACCAATACGTTACTTGGCCATAATAAATCACAACAAACCTAGTAATTAGTAAATATAAACAGTGACAATAGTACTGTTCTAATTTTAGATTAATCCTACCATCGGTATTAAGGTACTTTTCATCGCACTGAGTATCTATTTATTACTCTCTTTTACAACAAGACAAATCCCTATCGGCACAGCCTATGGCTATCTGGATTGGAATTGGATCTGCTGGCGTAGCAGTGTTTGGTATTTTTTAATGAGCCCAGTAACGAGGTACATACCATCTGCTTAGTATTAATCACATTACCGGTGTAGTTGGACTAAATATGCTCTCAGCGTAGCATGGTACAAATGTATTAAAAACCACCTTATTGGGCATATATCCAATATAAGAATTCACACATCATCACTATATTAGCCTTATCTAAATTAGTATCTGCTAGATGCCCTTTAACTCAATCTGGGATGATTTATGTATGAATTTTAAAATAAAAAATAACGATTTTGGTGCAATCGAAGTTTTTGCTGGCGAAACCTGCCAATGTATCCTGTCTAGACATGCTGGCAGAAGACTACTTTATAGTGAAGTAAACACTATGCTACGTATTTCTCCGCTTCAACCGAGATGCGAATGTACGTTTAAACACTTCACCGATCGGCGACATAAAGTTGAAAGAAGAAATTTCACAATCACTAATTCAATACTCAATAATAATCGCCGGTTACAACCATGTGGTAGACGTAAAGCCGACATTCATAACCATGTAAGAGTTAGCAATTCTTATCTGCATTCAGAGCTCAATGCTATTAGCATTTGATCACGGATAATAATTCTTAGACGTTTTCCACCCAAGTCAATTTAGTGTTTTTCTGAGCTTTAATTCAAAAAATCTTCAAAGAACCATGCTGAAAATGCATGGCGACCAGCTACACCTGCCTTTTTATATATTTCCGATGCTTGCTGACGTACGGTTTTTTCTTTGGTAGCTCGAATCGCAGCAATCTCATTAAAACTAAGTCCTTTCAGCAGTAGTAATGCTATTTGCTGTTGGCTCTCACTTAACTGCCATTCATCGAATTGTTGATGAATAACTTGGCTGTATTCTCTTCTCGCATTATGGATAAATGCTGTCGATTGATTTAACGAGTATTCTGTCGTTTTAAGTTCGCTAGCAAGCTCTATCAAGTCACGTTTTTTTTGTTTCAGTTCTAGAACTAAGTAAACAATTAAACTAATAGCCAAAGAGATAACCACAAATTCTTCAACGATATGCCACCATGGAGCTGTATTAGCAATATCCATGACGAAATCAATGATATTGGAAACCATTACAAAAATCATTATTGTAATGATGGTAGATGTTTTAATGCTCGGCACTTCCGATCCTTATATATTTAGCGATTAAAAAGCATGGGACATATGTCTTAAACTCCTATTTATGGGACATAAACCCAATATTAAGACTACGCTAATTAACTCTACAATCAACCTATCTTAAATTTTATCTATTTTAGTTGAGCCCAACAAATAGATAACCAGTATTTAAAAAGGTTGCCCATGCATTATGTTTTAAGTCTGTTTTTATTTGTCGTTTCAAGCACTACTTTTGCAAGTGACATCGTTCAACTAACGCCCGACCAAATTGCCAATATTGGTATTGAGGTGGCGTCGATAAAATCTGTTACTGAGTCACAAACTAATAAACTACCCGCTAAAGTAACTATTCCAAATAAGTCACAACGTGTTATCAGTGTACCTCAAGATGGTGTCATAGAAATCATGTTAGTGGCGGAAGGAGATAATATCACTGCCGGTGAAGATTTAGTTCAGATAAATAGTCCTCAAATTCTCTCTAACCAAAACGATTATTTAAAATCGCTTAGTCGCTTAGTGCAGTCTCAACAAGAAATGCAACGTGATAAAAGCTTATTTGAAGAAGGCATCATTGCAGAACGCCGTTATCGTCAATCTCTTTCAACGTATCAACAAGATAAGTCGGAAATGGCGATGTATCTAAAAAAACTAGAGATGGCTGGAATGACCACAAATGCCATCAGCAAATTAAATAAAACACGTTCTCTGAACAGCAGCCTAGTGATAACTGCACCAACAGATGGTGTCATCATGAAGCAATTTGCTACAGCTGGCCAACGTTTAACTGCCGCTGATCCGCTTTATCAAATAGCAGAACTATCGACATTGTGGATAGAAATTCATGTGCCTTTAGATGTCGCCGATCACATCAAAATTGATGATCGCGTAACCATATGTAATAAAACAGCTGAAGGTCAGGTGATAGCACTTGGACGCGAAGTGCATGATACGGATCAAGGTGTACTGGTACGAGCTGAAATTAATCAGCATACCGAGTTGTTAATCCCGGGCGAGTTTGTTGAAGTATGTTTTATTCAACAATCTAGCCAACCTCAATTTGAAGTACCACGCTCAGCTATTTTTCGTAATGACGGTATCCCTGCTCTCTTTGTTGAAACCAAAGATGGTTTCATTTATAAGCCAGTTGAAATTGTGAAAGACAATGGTAATAGGTTAGTGGTCAACGGTGACCTATCACCACAACAACGCATTGTTATTTCAGGCACGGCCACCCTCAAAGCAGCATGGCTTGGTTTGGGCGGCGAATAAACTAATAACATTTTCTTAGTAATCAGGAATAGGCATGCTGGCAAAACTAATTCAATTTTCTTTAACTCAACGTTTATTAATGTTTCTGTTCATCATCGGTTTGATAGGTGCTGGCTGGCAAGCATTCAATAAAACACCAATTGATGCCTTCCCTGATGTGTCTTCAACACAAGTGAAAGTCATACTTAAAGCATCTGGGATGACGCCAGAAGAGGTGGAATCGCGTATTACCTCACCCATTGAAGTTGAAATGCTAGGAATTCCCCACCAGCGGATGTTACGCTCAGTGGTGAAATACGGTTTAACTGATATTACTGTTGATTTTGATGAAGGTACCGATATTTATTGGGCTCGCCAACAAGTATCAGAACGATTGGCTAATCTACGCGATCAACTTCCTGCAGATATCACTGGTGGCTTAGCTCCCATGACTACGCCATTAGGTGAAATGTTTATGTTTACCGTAGATAGTGACACCATGAGTCTTACCGATCGTCGCGTATTACTGGATTGGGTTATTCGACCAGCATTACGTAGTGTGCCTGGAGTGGCTGATGTTAATTCGCTTGGTGGTTTGGCAAAAACCTTTCAGGTCACCCCTGATATTTCAAAATTATCAGCACGAAATATTAGTCTTGATGATTTACAAAAAGCGCTGGAACTCAATAATAAAAATGATGGTTCAGGTCGTATTAATGACGGTGAAGAGGTATTGATCGTTCGTGCAGAAGGTAATATTAATAATCTTACCGATTTAGGTGCAATTGTCGTTAAACCGGATTTAACTGAGCCCGTTTTACTTCGTGATGTAGCCAATATCAGTATTGGCAGTCTAACGCGTTATGGTGGCGTGACTAAAGATGGCAAAGGCGAAGCCGTTGAAGGATTAGTACTTGGATTACGTGGTGCCAACGCAAGAGATGTAGTTAAAGGTATTGAACAAACTCTGGCACAGCTTGAAAAAACACTACCTGATGATGTCAGTATCAACATCTTTTATAACCGTGGTGATTTGGTTTCTAAAGCAATCGCTACCGTCAGCAAAGCTTTGGTCGAAGCAATTATTTTAGTATTAGTGCTGTTAATGCTGTTTTTAGGTGATATTCGTGCAGCAACGACAGTAGCATTGGTATTGCCATTAGCAGCAATGGTGACATTCATCATGATGCAACAATTTGGTTTATCCGCCAACTTGATGAGCTTAGGAGGGTTAACCATTGCAATAGGCATGTTAGTCGATGCCGCCGTCGTAGTGGTTGAAAATATCGTATCGCAATTAGCAGATAAAGAAAAAACCAAGGTTTTGCCACGCCTACATCTCATTTACCGTGCCGTAAAAAGCGTTTCTGTACCAGTAACATCCGGTATTGCTGTCATTATTATCGTATTTTTGCCCTTACTAACGTTGCAAGGATTAGAAGGAAAACTATTTATTCCTGTCGCTTTAACCATCGTGTTTGCATTAAGTGGTTCATTACTCTTATCGCTGACGGTTATCCCTGTATTAGCATCATTTTTACTCAAAAATGTATCTCATGACGAGCCGTGGTTGCCTCGTATGCTGAAAAAGCTATATGCACCAATCTTAAATTGGTCATTAGCACATGGCCGCATTGTTATTTTAATTGCTACCAGCTCTCTTTTAACTGCTGGTTACTTATATACCCAAGTAGGTAAGAGCTTTATGCCAACCATGGATGAGGGAGACTTGATTGTACAACTAGAAAAGCTACCCTCGATAACGCTTGAGCAATCGCTCAATCTAGATCAACGAATTGAAACTAAGATCCTGAATAATGTACCTGAAATTAGCCATATTGTTGCAAGAACAGGAGCAGATGAACTTGGTTTAGATCCGATGGGACTCAATGAAACCGACATGTTTCTGGTACTGAAACCAAAAGAACAATGGCTTGTTGCCACAAAAGATGACATCAAAGAAAAAATTCGCCACGTTCTTGCTGAATTTCCAGGCATTGCCTTTGGTTTTACACAACCTATTGAGATGCGTGTATCAGAAATGCTAACTGGCGTTCGTGGAGATCTCGCCATAAAGATTTTTGGTGATGAGGGCAAAGAACTTAATAGACTTGCAACTGAAATTGTTAGCCTTGTTAATAATGTCGAAGGTGCAGAAGATGTCATAACGACTCAGACCGAAGGTGCTCAATATTACCAAGTTGCAATTAATCGTTTAGCAGCAGGTCGTGTTGGGCTCACTATTGAAGACATCATGCCTCAACTTCGCCTACTTATTGAAGGCTCTGGGGTCGGCACAATCTATCAAGGTGCGAGACGTACCCCATTGATTATAAAAGGTAGTGATAACTTACGCTTATCACCAGTGGAGTTTTCCAATATTAGATTAACCACCGCTAATGGTGACAAAATTCCATTATCACTTATTGCTTCACTAGAACGTGTTAATGGCCCTGTATCTATTAAACGTGAAACAGGGAAAAGAATGTCAGTGGTGGTCGCCAATGTTGGTGGTCGTGATTTAGTCAGTTTTGTTGATGAAGCCAAACAGCGTGTTGCTGAAAACGTTAGTCTACCGACGGGTTATTCTTTGTCTTGGGGCGGTCAATTTGAAAACCAACAACGTGCAGCAAGAACACTTGCTATTGTGGTACCTGTCGCCTTACTACTGATCTTTTTATTACTCTTTTCGACATTTCAATCTATACGTCAGGCACTGTTAGTATTGAGTAATGTGCCTTTTGCTCTTGTAGGTGGCATTGTTGCTTTATGGCTAACAGGTGAATATTTATCGGTACCTGCATCTGTCGGCTTTATCGCTTTATTAGGTATCGCCGTCTTAAACGGTGTCGTCATGGTCACTTATTTCAATGAATTACGCGCTTTAGGCTTATCAATGGATCAAGTCGTCAGAGATGGGGCTATGAGACGTTTACGCCCAGTGTTAATGACAGCAACAATAGCTGCTTTTGGTCTGGTTCCATTATTGTTTGCAACAGGTCCAGGTTCAGAAATTCAACGACCACTCGCTATTGTCGTGATTGGCGGATTAGTCAGTGCAACTCTGCTAACACTGGTGTTATTACCATTATTATTTAGACGTTTTGGTGTGGTTAGTTCTCAACCACACGTGGAGAAACAATTATGATGTTATTTACGATTATTGCTCCACCAGCAATGGAAGAAGAACTGATTGACTGGTTATTAATTAGGCCTGATATCACAGGTTTTACCACCCAAAGTGCTCATGGTCATGGCACTGGTCATCAAATGACATTAGCCGAACAGGTTACCGGTCGTCGCCAGCAAATTACATTTATGATTCAAATACAAAAGCAGTTTGCTGAAACAATATTAGCCGATCTAAAGCAAGGCTTTTCAGGTAGCGGACTACACTATTGGCTACTTCCATTATTAGATAATGGCAGTATTTGATAACTTTAAAAACTGAACAACATCAATATAAGGTACGTGCCATTATGTGGTTTCGAAACAAATTAATTATTTTATGTAGTGTGATAATATTCAGTCGCACATCTTTAGTGTTAGCTGAAACGGTTACATTAGAACACGCTTCAACAGTGACCCTATCGTCATTAACTCAAAACGTATACGACAAACATCCTGCTCTTCATAATGAGCTTGCTCAACAGCAACAAATCAATGCCAACGCTGATCTTGCGAAAGCGACGTTTGCCGGTGTCAGCACCATTAATATGACTCATCAAAATGATGTGCTCGGCAGTGGTAATGGCCTTCAGGAGTGGGAAGGTAGTATTAATATGCCGCTCTGGTTGTCAGGGCAAAAGCAACTACAACAGTCACTATCAGAGAAAATGTCCGTCGTTTTACCTGCATATCAGCAAAAAATTAAATTAGATTCTTCTGCAAAAGTTCGTAATTTAATTTGGAATGTCATCTTAGCCGACAATAGTAATCAACAAGCATTTCAAGCATGGCAAACAGCCTTAAAATTAGAACAGGATGTGGCAGCACGAGTCAAAGCAGGTGAATTTGCAAAAACTGAGCTTTTATTAGTCAACACAAATGCCATTGAATTACATAGCCAATTCTTGTTAACACAAGCAGAATTAAAACATGCTTTAAAACACTATCAACAAATTACGGGACAATCGGCTTTACCTCAAGACTATGAAGAAACATTATTGATAAAGTCCGATTCTGAGTTATCACTTGATGCTTTAGTCGAACTCATCCAGCAGCATCCTGATTTGAAGCTACAAGATCTACAAATTGAAACCTTACGCACCAAGCAAGGACTTGCCCAATATGATGGTTCCATTAATCCTAACCTTTCAGTAGGGATTCGTCGTGAACGTGGTAATGATGATGAACGTTTTACTAATAGTATTGGGCTAGGAATTAGTTTTGCTTTAGATAACAAAGTCTACCGTGGCCCAGCAATGGCCAACGCAGCGAAAGAATTAGCTGATGCAGAGATCATTCGACAATCATTGGAACGCGAATTAAGTTCAACACTATTTGCTGAATTACATGATTTAGAAACCAAACAAGCTCAATTGATATTAGCGATCGAGCATGATGATACAACTCAGCGTTACTTTTCCTTACAAAAGCGAGCTTTTGAGTTGGGTGAAATTGATTTGGTCAATGTATTACGAAGCCAAGAGCTTGCGAATAAGTCTCATAACCGTCAACAGCTTTTGAAGATAGAAATTAAGCAACTTATTGCTAATATTAATCAAGCAAGTGGAGCTATATTATGATGTTGCTAGATAGTAATATTACTATCTAGCAATCTCCAATTATTTCTGGAAAGAACGGGCACCACTAATAAACCCAATGTAATCTTAAATCTCGAATTTAAAAAGCATCGATACTCCCCAAAATTTGGGGGAGTATTTCAATTTTGTAATAAAGTCACTTTTAAATCTGTTCAAAAAATATTAGCAGCTGAGTCGAGATAAAACTTCAGAAGGGTTTGCAGATTTACGCGAGGTGCAGGCATGGTATAAAACCTAATCATTCCCCCCTCCTTCCATGAGCTATAAGTCTTAGGGAATATTTACGTAAACAACGAAGTTGGAGTTTAATACAGAACTAAACACTGCAAGGACACACTAGTGAAAAAATGACTCAGCATTAGTTAGGTGGTCACGAATGGACGACCCTTCAAATACCCAAATTTGAGTAATCGTTTTTAGAATATTACGTCGTAAGATTTAATACAGAGCGCTCAATATGAAGTAACGCTCTGATATTAATGTCTTGATTAATGGTGCCGATGAGCAGAGTCGAACTGCTACGGGCTACGCCCACCACCCCCTCAAGATGGCGTGTCTACCAATTTCACCACATCGGCAATGTTATTTAATTTGGCAAGTCAGGTAAGTCAGCTGGTGACGTATTCACTGTTTCAGTTGTAGGTGCTATTTCAGTAACACTTTCCACTCGATCAGTTGTGCCTGAAAAGTAAGCCAAAGTTAAGCTAGTGACAAAGAAAATAGTTGCCAAAACCGCACTAGATCTTGATAAAAATGATGATGAGCCTTGACTACCAAATAGGCTTGAAGACGCACCGCCACCACCACCTAATGCAGCAGCGCCGGCATCTGCACCTTTACCATGTTGGATTAAAATAAATCCAATCAGGGATAGTGCAACGACCATATGAATAACTAATATTACTAAATGCATTACATAAAACCTTAAATTTAAACTGCTGCCTGACAGATGCTTACAAATTCATCAGCATTGAGCGACGCGCCGCCAATCAAGCCACCATCAATATCTGGCATAGAAAACAATGGGGCAGCATTATTACCTTTTACGCTGCCTCCGTAAAGTATTTGTACTGTTTCTGCAGTGGCGCGATCGTGTTTTGCGATACGCTCACGCATGAAAGAATGGACTTCTTGAGCCCATTCAGGCGTTGCAGATTTACCAGTACCAATCGCCCAAACTGGTTCATAGGCCAGCACTGCTTGCGACAATGCTTTCACCCCTAACCGTTCAATAGTGATATCTAATAGACGCCCGACGACCTCTTCAGTTTCACCGCGTGCATGTTCTTCTGGACTTTCACCTATACATACAATAGGTGTGATCCCTTCACTAATGGCCATTTCATACTTTTCAGCGATAATGTGATCTAAAACTAACTGATCGAGATCTAATTCGGCATATAAACAACGACGTTCTGAATGACCAATCAAAACATAACGACAACCGAAGTCTTTGAGCATCACAGCTGAAATTTCACCGGTATAAGCACCTTGTCTAAATTGGGATAAATTTTGTGTACCCCAAGATAGATTAGTACCTTTTAAGGCTTCTTGGACTTGCTGGAGATAAACAGCAGGAGGAAACAGCGCAACCTCGACAGACTTGAATGAATCAGCATGTGTCAAAATACCGTCGAGTAATTTTTTATTAGTTGCACTAGTGCCGTTCATCTTCCAATTGCCAGCAACTAATGGTTTACGCACAGACGGGTACTCTCTAACTATAACAAGCGATCAGCTTACATTTACACTGGATATAAAGCAATCAGAATTACTATTTATTTAAACTGTTTTTGAAATTGGTATGCATTGTGCTTGTTTGTATCCACTCAATCAACAATATGGAGACATTTATGAATATGCCAACATCTCACACTGACAATACCTTGTCTTTTCCTCATGGCCTGATTGGCTATGAAGAACATAATCAATTTCAACTCTTGAGCCCAGAATCTGATAACCCTACCGTTTTCGAGTTACAATCTTTAACAGATCAAACACTTGCCTTATCAGTTGTTTCTCCTGAATCGTTAGAATTACAATTCTCTATTACACTCACTGATGAAGAATCAGAATTACTTGAGTTGAGTGATCCACAAGATGCTGTTGTAGCCTTGATTGTTTACAAACCAATTGAAAATGAAGTGCCTCAAGCAATGAAAGCCATTGTTAAAGCACCAATCATTATTAATTCAAAATCAAAACTAGCGATGCAGAAACCACTGAGCGCCTTAGATACCTTCAATTAATTTATCGAAGCTTATTAAACATGTTTAGTTTATAACGCTTAGGTATCGAGTAAGGTTTTAATCACCTCAGCAAGTTGATTTGCTAGGTGATTAGTTAAGGTTGCATCTTTACCTTCGACCATCACGCGAATAACAGGTTCCGTGCCTGATGGTCGAAGTAATACACGACCTTCGTCACCTAGCTCAGCTTCAACGGCTTTAACTGCCTCAGCTATTGCAGGATTTGATGCAATTTCAACCATTTGATTAATACGTACATTAATCAATCGCTGTGGATATTTGGTTACGGCTGAACGAAGTTCGTGCAAGCTATGGCCAGATGATTGAACTTCAGCTAAGACTTGCAAAGCTGCCACAATTCCATCACCCGTACTTGTTTTATCAAGACAGATAATGTGGCCAGATGCTTCACCACCGACAAGCCCACCTTGTTGCCTCATCATTTCCATCACATAGCGGTCACCCACTTGAGCTCGGTGAAGTTGCATACCTAATTTCTCAAGTGCTTGTTCAAGCCCAAGATTGGACATTTGAGTTCCGACTACGGCAGATTGACCATAACCAGCATTTTTTTGGGCTCGTGCAATGATAAATAAAATCTCATCGCCATCAACCAACTCGCCACGATGATCCACCATAATAATGCGATCACCATCACCATCCAAAGCTAAACCTAAATCAGCCTGATGTTCCAGAACTGCAGCTTGTAATAATCTAGGTTCTGTCGAACCACAATTTTGATTAATATTGAGGCCATCGGGTTCTGCACCCATCACCACGACTTCTGCACCTAATTCTTTAAACACATCTGGGGCGATATGATAGGTTGCGCCATTAGCGCAATCGACAACGATTTTAAGACCTGCTAAATCTACTTTTGAATCGACTGTGCTCTTACAAAATTCAATATAGCGACCCGCTGCATCGGCAACACGATGAGCCTTACCCAATTTTGCTGATTCAACCGTCGCTATCGGTTGGTCCATCATTGCTTCTATTTCAAGTTCAATCTTTTCGGGTAATTTGGTGCCTTCACCTGAAAAAAACTTAATGCCATTATCATGATATGGATTATGAGAGGCACTGATCACAATACCTGCTTGGGCATGAAACGTTCGTGTTAAATAAGCAATAGCAGGCGTTGGCATTGGGCCAAGCAAATAAACATCAACACCAGCAGCCGATAACCCAGCTTGGAGAGCTGATTCAAACATATAACCAGAAATGCGAGTATCTTTGCCGATTAGAACTTTACTATGGCCTTCTTTAGCAAAGACACGTCCAATCGCCCAACCCAGCTTTAATACAAAGTCAGGGTTTATCGCGCCATCGCCTACGCGACCACGGATACCATCCGTTCCAAAATAACGTCTTCTTTGTTCAGTCAAAATCTTTTACCTGCATAACATGATCACATAAGGTGATCGCTTGTGTTGTTTCTCGAACGTCGTGAGTTCGTATAATCTTGGCACCCTGCCATACTGCTATTGTGGCTAATGCCAGACTGCCCGCCAAACGTTCTTCAGTTGATACATTAAGTAACGCACCTATTATGGATTTTCGTGACACCCCAACTAATACCGGTAAGCCTTGTTCAATCAATTTATCTAAATGTTTCATCAGCCTGAGGTTATGGCTGGCTCGTTTACCAAAACCGAATCCCGGATCAAGAATCAATTGATTTCGTGCGATACCAGCTTGTTCACAAACATTAACGCGTTCTAATAGGAAGTCGATGACCTCAGTCACCACATCATCATAACGAGGGTCATTTTGCATAGTTTGTGGTGTGCCCTGTGCATGCATAAGGCACACTGGAACAGCCAAATCGACTGCAGCTTGTAACGCACCGTCTACCCGTAAGGCTTGAACATCATTAATTAGACTTGCACCAGCTTTAACTGCCGCCCGCATAACCTCTGGTTTACTTGTATCTATAGAAATAACAACATCAAGTTCAGAACGTATTGCCTCAATCACAGGCACAACGCGTTCGATTTCTTGCTCAACAGGGACTATTGCAGCACCAGGACGCGTTGATTCGCCGCCAACATCAATAATGCTGGCACCATCTGCTACCATCTGCTTAGCCTGTATTACAGCCTTATCTTTAGCTAAAAACTGACCACCATCTGAGAAAGAATCAGGTGTGACATTCAAAATGCCCATCACTTGGGGCTGTGACAAATCTAATGGTTTGCCAGCACAATCTAGAATCACTGCCTGCATTATTTAATGAAGTTGATCAGCAGGTTTACCCGACGCATCAGATTCACTAGATGACTCAGCACTAGGCGGAACATCAGATTCATCTTTCCAATCTTTTGGTTCACCAGGCTCACGCCCTTCCATGATGGCATCAATTTGATCGCTATCGATCGTTTCATATTTGATTAACAATTTAGCCATAATATGTAATTTATCGAGATTATCCGTCAACAACTGTTGCGCACGTTGATAATTACGATTAATTAGGATGCGTACATCTTCATCAATTTTCTTAGCGGTTAAATCTGAGACGGCTTTATGTTGCGTCACACTTCGACCTAAGAACACTTCACCTTCATCTTCACCATAAGACATTGGTCCCATGTTGTCTGAAAGACCCCATTTAGTAACCATGTTATGTGCTAGTTCAGTTGCACGCTGGATATCATTTGAGGCTCCAGTGGTAACCGCTTCTGCACCGAATATCATTTCTTCAGCAATTCGACCACCGTACAGACTTGAAATCTGGCTTTCTAATGTTTGCTTACTGTAGCTATAACGATCTTCAGTTGGCAAGAACATGGTGACACCTAAAGCACGACCACGAGGAATGATACTGACTTTATAAACAGGATCATGGCCTGGCACTAATCGTCCAACGATGGCATGACCAGCCTCATGATAAGCAGTCAATTCTTTTTCTTTATCGTTCATCACCATGGATTTTCTTTCTGCACCCATCATGATTTTATCTTTGGCTTTTTCCATGTCATCCATAGAAACGAGTCTTTTATTGGTACGTGCAGCAAACAAAGCTGCTTCATTTACCAAATTAGCCAAATCTGCACCAGAAAAACCTGGTGTACCTCGTGCAATCACTTTTGCTTTAACATCATCTGCTGCGGGTACTTTGCTTAGATGAACATTCAAAATTTGTTCACGCCCACGAATATCAGGCAATGGCACCACAACTTGACGGTCAAAACGACCAGGACGCAGTAAAGCAGGATCAAGAACATCCGGACGGTTAGTCGCGGCGATGACAATGACACCTTCATTACCCTCAAAACCATCCATCTCAACCAACAATTGGTTTAATGTTTGCTCACGTTCGTCATTACCGCCGCCCATGCCGGCACCACGGTGACGACCAACAGCATCGATCTCATCGATAAAGATAATACATGGTGCATGTTTTTTGGCTTGTTCAAACATATCACGCACACGTGATGCACCAACACCAACAAACATTTCAACAAAGTCAGAACCTGAAATAGTAAAGAATGGTACTTTGGCTTCACCAGCAATGGCTTTTGCTAGCAAGGTTTTACCGGTACCAGGTGAACCTACCATCAAAATACCACGTGGAATTTTGCCACCTAATTTTTGAAATTTGCTTGGTTCGCGTAAGAAATCGACTAATTCACTAACTTCTTCTTTGGCTTCTTCAACACCAGCAACATCTTTGAATGTGACTTTAACTTGATCTTCATTCAACATCTTAGCCTTGCTCTTGCCGAATGACATTGGGTTCTTGCCGCCACCGCCACCTTGCATTTGGCGCATAAAGAATATCCAAACACCAATCAGTAACAACATTGGGAACCAAGAAATGAAGATTTGCATCAATAAGCTTGTTTGTTCCGCAGGTTTAGCTTGAATGGTCACACCATTATCAAGTAAGTCGCCCATCAAACCCGGATCATAGTCAGGACTATAAGTCGTAAACTCACTATTATCAGTTAGCGTACCAGTAATGGTTCGCCCCTGAATATCAACTTTAGATACAGCACCATTCTTAACATTTGAAATAAATGTCGAATAGTCTATTTCACCTTGTTTGGCTGTTTGTGGGCCAAAATTATTAAACACCGACATCAGCACTACGGCGATGATTACCCATAAAACGATGTTTTTCATCATGTCATTCAATGTTTGTTACCCCTAGTAACGTTTTCTTATTTTAAGCCACGGCCTAATAAATAGACTTCACGACTACGTGCTCGAGATGCATCTGGCTTACGCGTCACAACTTTGTTAAAACTTTCTCGCATTGATTTTAAATAGGCATCAAAGCCCTCACCTTGAAACACTTTTACCAAAAAACAGCCCTGCTTGCTTAAATTATTGACAGCAAAATCGAGCGCTAATTCGACTAAATACATACTGCTTGGCTGATCAATAGAGTCCACACCTGTAATATTGGGGGCCATATCTGATAATACAAGGTCTATTTGTTGACCATTTAAAACGTGGTTGAGTTCATCCAACACGGAATCTTCTCGAAAATCGCCTTGGATAAAGTGCACGCCCGATAATGGGGTCATAGGTAATATATCCAACGCAATGACCGTGCCTTTATCACCCATTTTTCTTAAGGCGTAATCTGACCAGCCTCCAGGCGCTGAACCTAAGTCAACAATTGCCATGCCCGGCCGAATCAATTTGTCTTTTTTATCAAGCTCTTCTAATTTGAAGGTTGCACGCGAACGATAACCTGCTTTTTGTGCCATTTTGACATAAGGGTCATCAAAATGTTCTCTCATCCAATCATTACTGGACTTACTTCTTGCCATAGCAATTATGCTCCAGTTTTTAAAGAGAAATTATCTGTGGTTACCACTAACGCTACCCCTAAAACGGTTAACAGTAAATACAGATTTCTACTCATAGTGTGTAGCGATGAAAATTGTGCAGTTAACAGAGCATCACTCTGCCATGCAAGTGCTTTAATATTAGCCATCTGTGGCTGTAAATAAAAATAAAACACCAGTGTTAACAGAAGCATCAGTACGATGACCCAAAAACGCCATAAGGTTATGGCTTGCTTGCCTTTAGCAATGACTTTACTAAGTAGTAATGCACTGCCGCAACCTATTCCTAACAGGTTGACTACAGAAAATAATTTACCTGCATAATCACCGGCTAAGGTGATATCACCCAAAGTAGCAAACGCAATAGGAACAGCGATGTAACCAACAGCTAACACGCTACCGACCCACAAGGTCAGCAGCAATCGTTCACCAGATAAACCAGAAAACATCTGGTTAATTAACCCTCATATCGGATAGCAGCAATTTCATATTCAATAGCGCCACTTGGTGCATTTACTACTGCAATATCATCAATTTCTTTGCCAATCAACGCGCGAGCTATCGGCGATGAAATTGAAACACGATTTTTCTTAATATCTGACTCGTAATCACCCACGATTTGATAAGTGACTTTATCATCATTATCAATATTAATTAAATCAACCGTTACACCAAATACCACTCGTCCATCTTTGGGTAATTCTGTAGGATCAATTACTTGCGCGTTAGACAACACACCTTCTAACTCTTGAATACGGCCTTCGATAAAACTTTGTTGTTCTTTAGCTGCATGATATTCAGCATTTTCTTTCAAATCACCATGAGCACGTGCCTCAGAAATGGCTGCAACTACTTGCGGACGGGCAACCATTTTTAAATGCTGCAATTCGTCTTTAAGTGCGTCTGAACCATGCAATGTCATTGGTACTGCCATTAGTTTAATTCTCCATGTAATGACTGTAAGCAATTTACCGAGCCATTATCTTTACTGTTTAATGCTTGGCATGTTGCTCTCGCGGCTGCCAATGTTGTTGTGTAATTAACCTGATGTTGTAAAGCAGCACGTCTAATTTCACGCGAATCAGCCACTGATTGACGACCTTCTGTGGTATTTACGATCAAGCTAATTTCATCATTTTTTATCATATCAACAATATGTGGTTGACCTTCAGCCACCTTGTTAACACGCTCACAACTAATACCTGCATCTTGCAATACTTGTTGAGTGCCTCGTGTCGCTAATAGTTCAAAATCTAAATCAATTAAATCTTTGGCAATTGCAGCAATATTCGCTTTATCCACTTCACGCACACTAATAAATGCCTTGCCACCTGTTGGTAAAGAAACACTTGCCGCTAATTGTGACTTAGCAAAAGCTTCACCAAAGGTACGACCAACCCCCATAACTTCACCCGTTGATTTCATCTCTGGACCAAGAATTGGATCAACACCTTGGAATTTAATAAATGGGAATACCGCCTCTTTAACAGAGTAATAGCTCGGAATAACTTCTTTGGTCACACCTTGTTCAACCAAGCTACGGCCAGCCATACAACGCGCTGCTACTTTAGCTAAAGGCACACCAATCGCTTTTGATACATAAGGCACAGTTCGCGATGCACGAGGATTCACCTCAAGTAAGAAGATGTTATCGCCTTGAATCGCAAATTGCGTATTCATCAAACCTATAACACCTAATTCCATTGCCATTTGTCGTACTTGCTCACGCATACGGTCTTGGATTTCAGCATTCAAACTATATGAAGGTAAAGCACAGGCAGAGTCACCAGAGTGAACACCGGCTTGTTCAATATGTTCCATGATACCACCGATCAAGACATCTTTACCGTCACAAATCGCATCAACATCAACTTCAATCGCATCATCAAGGAAACGATCCAGTAATACAGGTGAATCATTCGATACTAAAATTGCAGTTTTCATATAACGATTTAATTCTTCTTCGTTATAAACAATCTCCATACCTCGTCCACCTAATACATAAGACGGACGGACCACCAATGGATAACCAATTTCACTGGCTTGTAATGCAGCTGACTCAGCTGAGAATGCAAGACGATTTGGTGGCTGTAAAAGATTCAGCTTCTCAACCATTTGTTGAAAACGTTCACGATCTTCAGCATGGTCAATTGCATCTGGCGATGTACCAATAATTGGCACGCCAGCCGCTTCTAAAGCACGAGCCAATTTCAACGGTGTTTGACCACCATATTGCACGATCACGCCTTTTGGCTGCTCTAACGCTACAATTTCTAATACATCTTCTAAGGTTAACGATTCAAAATATAAACGATCTGAGGTGTCATAGTCCGTTGAAACCGTTTCAGGGTTGCAGTTAACCATGATGGTTTCATAACCATCTTCACGTAACGCTAAGGCAGCATGTACACAACAATAATCAAATTCAATACCCTGACCGATACGGTTAGGCCCACCACCTAAAATCATAATCTTATCGCGATCAGTTGGATTAGCCTCACATTCCTGATCGTAGGTTGAATACATGTAGGCAGTGTCACTAGAAAACTCTGCAGCACAGGTATCAACACGTTTATAAACAGGACGAACATTTAAATCATGACGATATTTACGAACTTGATTTTCTGTTTTTTGTAACAACTTGGCTAAACGTGAATCTGAGAAACCTTTACGTTTTAAGGCACGTAATGCAGTTTCATCCAAATCAGCTAATGATTTTTCTTTTAAACCATTTTCGATCTCAACCAATTCTTGTACTTGTACCAAGAACCAAGGGTCGATATGGGTTAAGCTTTGAATTTCGTCATAACTAAAGCCATAACGGAAAGCGTCAGCCACATACCATAAGCGATCAGATCCTGGTAAACGTAACTCGCGACGCAATGTTTCAGCGACATCATCAGCCGTTAAATCAGTGATTTCAGTTAAACCATCACGATCAATTTCCAAACCACGAAGGGCTTTTTGCAATGACTCTTGGAAACTACGACCAATCGCCATTACCTCACCCACAGACTTCATCTGAGTACTCAAACGGTTATCTGCTTGAGGGAATTTTTCAAACGTAAAGCGTGGTACTTTAGTTACAACATAATCAATCGTTGGCTCAAACGATGCTGGTGTCGCTCCGCCTGTGATTTCATTTTGCAACTCATCAAGAGTATAGCCAACAGCCAATTTCGCTGCGACTTTAGCAATTGGGAAACCAGTTGCTTTTGATGCCAAAGCCGATGAACGTGATACCCGTGGATTCATCTCAATAATGATTAAACGACCGGTATCAGGTTGCACAGCAAACTGAACGTTTGAACCGCCGGTATCAACACCAATTTCACGTAATACTGCCAATGAGGCATTACGCATGATTTGATATTCTTTATCGGTTAAGGTTTGTGCTGGTGCGACAGTGATCGAGTCACCAGTATGCACACCCATAGGATCAAAGTTTTCGATAGAACAGATAATGATGCAGTTATCTTTGCGGTCACGCACCACTTCCATTTCATACTCTTTCCAACCAATAATTGATTCTTCAATCAATAATTCAGAGGTTGGACTTAGATATAAACCACGTTGGCAGATATCAATAAAGTCTTCACGGTTATAGGCGATACCACCACCGCTCCCCCCCATAGTGAATGATGGGCGAATAATGGTCGGATAACCGAATTCTTGCTGAACGTCTAACGCTTCTTCCAATGTGTGGGCAATCGCAGACTTCGGCATATCTAAGCCGATTTTATGCATTGCAGCGCGGAATAAGTCACGATCTTCCGCTTTATTGATAGCTTCACTATCAGCACCAATCATTTCAACGCCATATTTTTCTAGAACGCCGTGACGTTCAAGATCAAGCGCGCAGTTCAATGCTGTTTGACCACCCATCGTGGGCAAAATAGCATCTGGTCTTTCAGCCTCAATAACTTTGCTTACGGCTTGCCATGTAACTGGTTCAATATAGGTTGCATGAGCCATGTTCGGGTCAGTCATAATGGTCGCTGGATTAGAGTTCACCAAAATAACGCGGTAGCCTTCTTCTCTTAAGGCTTTGCAAGCCTGTGCACCAGAGTAGTCAAACTCACAAGCCTGACCGATTACAATCGGACCAGCACCTAGAATAAGGATGCTTTTAATATCTGTACGTTTAGCCATCGTGTGTTATTTACCTGTTGCTTGTTCAAGTAGATCGATGAAGTGATCAAATAAAGGTGCAGCATCTTGCGGACCAGGGCTTGCTTCAGGGTGCCCTTGGAAACTAAATGCCGGTTTGCTTGTATGGTGAATACCTTGTAATGAACCATCAAACAATGAGAAATGTGTTGCTTCTAATGTTGCAGGCAATGTCTCAGGGTCAACTGCAAAACCATGATTTTGACTGGTAATCATCACCAATCCCCCTGTCATTTCTTGAACAGGATGGTTAGCACCATGATGACCAAATTTCATTTTAATCGTTTTTGCACCACAGGCTAAAGCCAATAATTGATGACCTAAACAAATTCCAAAAATAGGAATATTTGTTTCTAGTAATTGTTGAATTGCCTCAATTGCATAATCACACGGTTCTGGATCACCGGGGCCATTTGATAAAAACACACCATCGGGATTCATCGCCAATACATCTTCAGCAGATGTTTGAGCTGGCACAACCGTCAATTTACAGCCACGTTCAACCAGCATACGTAAGATATTACTCTTCGCACCAAAATCGTAGGCAACGACATGAAAACGTTCAGCCGCAGCATGTGATTCGCCTGATAGTGTCCAACAGGCTTTATCCCACGCATAGGTTTCTGTTGTAGAAACCACTTTAGCTAAGTCCATACCTTTCAGACCTTCAAAGCCTTGTGCCGCTTTAATTGCTGCATCGACATCAATGTTATCGCCTGCAACTATGCAGCCTTTAAGTGCACCTTTTTCACGTAAGCGACGCGTCAAACTACGTGTATCAATACCAGCCAAACCGACAACATTATGACGTTCTAAATAACTATCAAGTGACTCCTTACTACGCCAGTTGCTTACAACAGGTGAAAGGTCACGAATAATTAAACCACTAGCATAAATATCGGAAGACTCTTCATCTTCTGAATTCACCCCAACATTACCAATATGCGGATAGGTTAAGGTGACAATTTGACGACAGTACGATGGGTCAGTGAGAATTTCCTGATAGCCTGTCATTGATGTATTGAACACGACCTCACCAACTGATTGCCCAATAGCACCAATTGATTCGCCGTGATAGACCGAGCCATCTTCAAGAGCAAGTAGAGCGCTTGTTCGCAAGGGAAACCTCCAGCAGATAAAAATAATGAAGATAACGCAACGCTATCTCCAGACAAAATCCTGTCAATTTTATCTTAAAAACGAGTCCGTCGTCCATGCAATTAAACTAGGATGAGCTATAAAACTGAATTAGTTCATTTACAGAAAAGTCTCATTTCACAAGTACAACAGCTTAATCATTGGATTGATAAAGGTTTGGGCGTCGGTGTGTCAGAAGCGGCATATTTCGACGTACTTCATGTAAATAATCTAAATCGATGGTAGTCGAAATCAGTCCCGTTCGTTCAGGAGCACAACAGACAATACTTCCCCAAGGGTCAATAATCACACTACTACCGTACGAAACGCGTCCTTCATAATGCTCTCCCCATTGATTAGGTGCAACAATATAAACCTGATTTTCAATGGCACGAGCAATCAACAACTGTAACCAATGATGTTTACCGGTATAAAGAAAAAATGCCGCGGGTACAAAGATAATTTCAGCCCCCATAGCAGTCAGGTGTCGATACAGTTCAGGAAAGCGTATGTCATAACAAATACTAAGACCGATACGACCGATCTCATCATCAAATACAACAGGCTCATCACCAGCTTTAATGCCATCTGATTCGTTAAAGCCAAGTGCAGGCGCATCAAACATATGTATTTTTCGATAAATACCGCTTAATTCACCCTGCCGGTTTATAAAAATCGAGGTGTTATATAAGCGATCACTGTCATCGGGAATTTTTTCATAAATACTGCCCAACAATAATGACATATTATAACGTACGGCATAGTCACGAAAGGTATCAACAATCACACCATCTATGGTTTGCGCAACCCGGTGCTTTTCCTGATTATCAGGCCCTATATAAAGAAAGGTTTCAGGAAAGGCTAATAGATCAACGCCCTTATCTGCTGCATGTTGAATTTGCTGATGTGAAAAATCCAAGTTTTGCTCAACTTGGTCAGTCGAACGCATTTGTACGATACCGATATGATTTTTCATAACACATATGCTCTTTTTTCAATATTATCAAAATATAGCAAACTCTTGTTTCCTGCACACCGAAAAATCTTACTTTCTTTATGGTAAATAGCTGCTGACAGGGCAGACATTCATTCTGAATGGCGTTACTATTCACATCTATTGTCTCTGTTTTAAGGAATTTTTGTGAGCTATTCATCACCCATTAGCGGCTTTCCATTTCAACGTCCTCGCCGTCTTAGAAAAGATACATTCTCAAGAAATCTGGTACGAGAAAACACCTTGTCGGTGAATGATTTGATCTACCCGTGTTTTGTGCTTGAAGGCCAATATCAACGTCAAGCAGTAGTATCTATGCCTGGTGTTGAACGATTGAGCATCGACTTATTATTAAAAGAAGCCGAGCTCGTACATAGCTTGGGCATTCCAGCAATGGCTTTATTTCCAGTCACCCCACCCGAAGCTAAATCAGACGATGCACGTGAAGCCTATAACCCGGAGGGTTTAGCCCAACGTGCTGTTCGCGCCTTAAAAGCAGAATTTCCAGAATTAGGTGTTATTACTGATGTTGCACTTGATCCTTTCACCACTCACGGTCAAGATGGTTTAATTGATGATTCTGGTTATATCGTCAACGATCGCACTGTTGAAGTATTGATCAAACAAGCTTTATCTCATGCCGAAGCAGGTGTTGATATTGTGGCACCGTCAGACATGATGGATGGCCGCATCGGCGCCATTCGCCAAGCACTGGAAGATAATGATTATATTCACACTCGTATCATGGCCTATTCAGCTAAATATGCATCTAGCTTTTATGGCCCTTTCCGTGACGCCGTCGGTTCAGCTAGTAACTTAGGTTCAGGCAATAAATATAGTTATCAAATGGATCCAGCCAATAGTGACGAAGCCTTACATGAAGTAGCATTAGATATTTACGAAGGTGCCGATATGGTCATGGTGAAACCCGGCATGCCTTATTTAGATATTTTGCGTCGCGTTAAAGACACCTTCCAAAAACCAACCTTTGTTTATCAAGTCAGCGGTGAATATGCCATGCTCAAAGCGGCTGCTCAAAATGGCTGGCTAGATGAACAAGCAACCATGATGGAAAGCATGATCGCCTTCAAACGTGCTGGCGCTGATGGTATTTTGACCTACTTTGCCAAAGAGGTTGCTCAATTATTGGCATCACAGAAATGACCGATCATTATGCTGTAATTGGCAACCCGATAAGCCATAGTAAATCACCTTTTATTCACTCTGAATTTGCCAAACAAACGAAACAGGATTTGGATTACATTGCCCGAGAAATACCACTCGATAATTTAGAAACAGGTCTGAAACAGTTACAAGCAGAAGGCTTTAAAGGAATCAATATCACCGTGCCATTTAAAGAAATTGCATGGCAACTGGTCAGCAATAAAAGTGAGCATGCACAACGTGCTGGCGCCATTAACACCTTGGTTTTTAATGAGGACGGCAGTTATTTTGGTGACAATACCGATGGCATTGGCCTCTGCCGAGATTTAACTGACAACAATAAGATTCAATTAGCCGGTAAACGTATTTTATTACTTGGTGCCGGTGGTGCAGCACGAGGTGTGGTTGAACCATTACTTTCCTATTCACCTGAGATATTAGTCATTGCTAATCGAACTGCCAGCAAAGCAAATGAACTAGCTAGCTTATTTGCTGATTTTGGCAATGTAATGGGACTCGGTTTTGATGAATTATCTGGTTCTTTTGATGTCGTGATCAATGCCACCTCAGCCAGCTTACAAGGAGAAGTACCTCCTCTTCCTGATAGCTTACTCAATAAAGATGCCTGTTGTTATGACATGATGTATAGCACCAGCGATACTGCATTTATTACCTGGGCGAAACAACACGGTGCTGCTAAAACAAGTGATGGCTTAGGCATGTTAATCGAACAAGCAGCAGAAGCATTTCGGATTTGGCGAGGAGTAAAACCTGAAACCAAGATGCTTATGAATGCCATTCGTGACCACTCATAAAAAAATAAAAGGACAACAATGTACACCGATGAAGATTTAAACCTCGCAGTTGAAAAAGGTATTTTTACAGATTTATCCGTAAAAGCATTCCGAGACTTATTAGCATCACAAAAAAACACGTCATCAGTTGATGAAGAAAATTTCAAATTGATTGGTGGCTTTAATGATATTTTTATTGTAATCGCCTGTGCATTACTGTTGTTTTCATCGTTGTGGGTAGTAAAAGGCTTTAATGAAAGTCTCGGACTTTTGGTATTTGCTGCATTATCTTGGGTTTTAGCTGAGTTTTTTGTATTAAAACGTAAAATGGCACTACCAGCCATTATGTTGCTATTGGCATTTATTGGTGGTGTATTTACATTCACTACGTCCTTATTTTCTGCTACGTCAGAAATAGCGTTGATAGTTGCAGCGACAGTATCAGCAATAGCCGCCTATTTTCATTGGCAACGTTTCAGAGTGCCAATTACGATTGCCGTCGGTACCGCTTCAGCACTGGGTATTTTAGTATCAACAGTGGCGGCCATCGTTCCTGATGCGACTGGTTGGCTACTATTAATGTTCTTTATTAGCGGTCTTGTTGCCTTCTCATTAGCAATGATTTGGGATGCAGCCGATACGGAAAGAGTCACTTACAGATCTGATGTCGCATTTTGGTTACATTTAGTTTCTGCGCCACTCATTATTCATCCGGTTTTTTCTAGCCTCGGTATTTTAGCTGGAGATGAAAGTTTGGCTAGTCTAGCAACCGTCATTGTTCTGTATTTAGTCATGACGTCAATTTCAATTGCCGTTGATCGTCGTGCATTTATGGTGTCATCTCTGGCTTATGTCGTTTATGCACTTTCAAGCATTATCGAAACGTTTGGTGGCGTTGGCTATAGCTTTGCCTTAACGGGTGTATTCATGGGTGGTGCTTTGTTGATTTTATCGGCCTATTGGCATAATGTAAGAGCTAATTTAGTGGCTAAGTTGCCAGAATCTATACAACAACATCTGCCAAAAATTAAAGGTGTATGAGCAATCAAAACTACCACGTTACTAGCTATAGAATAATGGACTAATGCATCGACTAAACAATGCACCTAACCTACCTGACTTTTTAGTGAAGTCAACGCTAGGAATTGCATTGGTATCAGTTCTAATCGTTACGCCGTTCGCTCTTAGTAATTTCGCTGTTGGTCATTACCTTATAGGCATTTTTACACTAATTCTCACATCACTATGTACGATTAATGCCTATCACTGTTACCAAGGTAATTATCATCTCGGCCTAAACTTATTTGGCATCGCTCCAGCAATAATTATTGCTATAGGATATGCATTATATGAACTAGGTGTCGTCGCCTCCTACTGGCCTTATCTGGGCATACTTGCTTTCTACTTTATGCTGCCTGAAAAACCAGCATGGATAACTAATATCATTTTTATTCTAACGATATCGCCCATTGCATGGTACGTGCTTGAGCCTTCAGTGGCGATACGCTTTACCGCTGTGCTTTTGGGTTTAAGCTTTTTTGCATTTCTTTCAATGCGAGAAATATTCAAGCAGCATCACATGCTTAAACAACTCTCTGCAACCGATCCACTAACAGGCCTTAATAATCGTCTACTTCTTAAAAGTACTATTGATCATGCAATTCATCAAAGTGCTCGTTCCAACATTGCTATGAGTCTAATAATGCTCGATATTGATCATTTTAAGAAAATTAATGATGAGTATGGTCATAGTGTCGGAGATTCTATCTTAGGAGCTATTGGAGCACTTTTACAAAGCTTTTTCCGTAAAGATGACACCATCTTCAGAATTGGCGGTGAAGAGTTTCTTATACTTATCCACAATACCAATGGAATTGCTACTCACAAAATCGCAGAAAAACTAAGAAGTAAAATTGAAAATTTGTCGCTACTACCAAATGGCTCGGTCACAGTTAGTATCGGAGTGTGTGAACTCCAAGCTGATATGAATAGGAAAAGCTGGATGAAGCAATGTGATGATAACTTGTATCTTGCTAAATCTAGTGGTCGTAATCAGGTGGTTGTCTCATCAACTTGATCACTATTCAATTTTAGGTTTCAGACTAGCACCAAAGACTGATTTTTACTGGATTCGCGTGATTAGGAGTAATAGCTCATGTTACTAACATCAAACTGGGTTGTTTGGGCAATATTATCCGCAGTATTCGCAGCACTGACAGCTATTTTTGCCAAGATAGGTCTTGAAGGCATCGATTCCGATCTTGCAACTTTGATTCGTACCGTCGTTATCCTATTTGTACTGGCGACATTTGTATATTTCACGGGAAAATGGAGCAATCCATTGACTCTATCGCCAAAAACATGGTTATTTTTGGTGATGTCGGCTTTAGCAACCGGTGCATCTTGGGTGTGTTACTTTAGAGCATTAAAAATAGGTGAAGCATCAAAAGTTGCTCCTGTAGATAAGCTAAGTCTGCTGTTGGTTGCGATCTTTGCTGTTGCATTTTTGGGTGAACGGCCTTCCGTACGAGAATGGGGCGGCATCCTAATGATTGGTGCTGGTGTTTTTATTCTCACGTTTAAAAGATAAAGCCCAGTAACATACTTTATAATGCTCTTAATATAGTTTGTTATTAGTTAATGGAGCTCGTTATGTCAACAACGGAAATTTGGGCAATTGCAGCACTCGCTGTCATTTTTGCAGCTATTATTGGATTTGTAATTGGGCGTCGTAAAGCTCCCGGCGGCCAAGATGAAATCAAAAACATCAAACAAGAATACGAACAATTGCTTGACCAAAAACAAGCCGAGCTAGCCGTCTATCAAAAGCAAGTTCATGAACACTATAACCAAACAGCGGTATTGTTCAAAGATATGGCTGGCTCATATAAAAAACTGTTTGATCACCTGTCAGTTGGTTCCGAACAACTTGGTGACTTATCAGATCAACGTATTTTACCTGAACGTGCAGGTGCATTACTTGATGGCCCTGATACTGAACTGGCCAAAGAAACCAATTTTATCAACCCTAATTACAAGGGTGATGAGGACGCATTGAACCACTAAAATCATATTAAATAACTCATCAAACATTTAATCTGGATAAGCGCAGTTAAATTGAACCATTGGTCTTTGCTAACAGTCTGAATTTGTAGACTGTTTATAATAATATTGTCTTGATTATTTTCGACGATATCTGCTCGCTAAAACAAGACAATCACATGTTAATGATCACAGTCTTAACTTAGATTTCCAACATCACCACATTACGACTATTTATAAACTGTGGCGATTATCAAAAGGAGATTTGTCATGAGTAAGATAGTTGATGAAGTCATGTCAGCCAATCATAATTATGTAGCACACTTCGGTGATAAAGCTAATTTAGCAATGCCCCCTGCCCGACAATTTGCAATCCTTACGTGTATGGATGCTCGCCTAGATCCTGCCAAGTACGCAGGTCTTGCCGAAGGCGATGCCCATGTCATCCGTAATGCCGGAGGCAGAGCCAGTGATGATGCTATTCGCTCCTTGGTGATTTCATATAAGTTGCTTGGAACAAAAGAATGGTTTGTCATTCATCATTCAGATTGCGGTATGGAGACATTTAACAATGACATTATGGCAGACCTATTATCAGATAGTCTGAAAACAGCAATAATAGATGAAACCGGTTGGCATGATAGCCATGTAGGTACTGGCACTACGGATGGTAAATACATCGAATGGCTTACTATTAGTGATCAAGCCCAAAGCGTGTTAGATGATGTAAACCGAATTAGAAATAATTCAATGGTTCCAGATAATATTCCTATTTATGGTTATATCTATGATTGTAAGTCTGGCCGTCTTATCGAGGTTCCAGAAGCAACAGCAGCCGGTAGACCACGTTAGAACACGTCGCTTAATTCCAAGTCAAGTTGAGGTTGGTTTTGCTCAGACTTGGACGGCTCAAACCCACTTATACTTAAACCGACTAATCTCACCGGTTTATGTCCAACGTCTGTGCGTGCTAATAAAAGCGGAAGCAATTGCTTGACTGCTGACAGGTCTAATTGATATTCAACTGTGTGCGCTCGGGTGACTTGCTGAAAATTAGCATATTTCACTTTTAGCGTTAATGTTCGCCCGTTCAATTGCTGGCTATGCAGCGTGTTAACGACTCTTTCTGCTAGGGTTTCAAGTGTTGTAATCAATGACGCTGTCGATAAAACATCTTTAGCAAAAGTAGTTTCTTTACCTAATGATTTACGTTGTCGTTGACTGCGTACCGGACGCTGATCAATTGCTCGAGCAATGTTGTAATAATACTGACCTGATTTACCAAATTTTTCAGTTAGCTCTGCTAATGATTTCAGACGTAAATCAGCACCTTTTTCTATGCCGATCTTTTTCATTTTAGCTTCGGTTGCAGGTCCAATTCCATGAAACTTACCAATAGCTAATTCAGCAACAAATGCTTGTCCTTGTTCAGGTTTAATTACATACAAACCATTCGGTTTATCCATATCTGACGCAATTTTGGCGAGAAACTTGTTATACGACACACCAGCAGAAGCCGTGAGATTGGTTTCAGCCAATATATCGCGTTTGATTGCTTGGGCAATTAAGGTTGCAGAGCCATCAAAATCGGCGGTATAAGTCACGTCCAAATAAGCTTCATCCAGTGACAATGGTTCAACTTCAGAGGCATAACGCCAAAATATTTCTCTTATTTTATTAGACACGTCACGGTAAGCTTCAAACCGTGGTGGAACAAATATCGCCTGTGGACATAATCGATATGCACGTGAGCATGACATAGCGGAATGTATGCCAAATTTTCTCGCTTCATAACTACAGGCTGCCACCACACCACGACTATTCGGCTGTCCGCCAACAATAAGAGGTTTGCCTTTGTACTGGGGGTGATCACGTTGTTCAACAGATGCAAAAAAGGCATCCATATCAATATGGATTATTTTACGTTGTCGTGTCATTTGTAGTAGTTAGCAATTATGAAGTTACAAATATCGCCCATTAAACTAGTCGTATAGCGACAATTATGAGCTTATTGTATCGTAGTTAACCCACTATTTTTTCGGAAGTAGCTTCATTATAGAAGGCAAAACCATCTTTTGTTTCCGACTTAATCTGATACATTGCTTCATCGGCACGCTGAATCAGCAAATCCAAATCAAAGCCATGATCAGGATAAATTGCTATACCAATACTAGAGCCAATATAAACGTTTTTATCATTATCTAACGCGATAGGGACTTGTATTATCTTTAGTAACTTTTCTGCTACTCGGCTAGCATCAAATTCTGCCTGATTGGGGTTTTTAATAAAGATAAGAAATTCATCTCCCCCCCACCTAATAATTACATCATCGTTACGAACAGTATTAAGTAAATTCTCAGCTACCGTTTTCAATACTTTATCACCTGCATCATGACCAAAATTATCGTTGACGGGCTTAAAGTTATCCAAATCTAGCATTAGCAAGGCGTAATATTCTGAAGTCCCGATAGCTTTATCGAGTAATTGCTGAATCTTTTCTTTACCTGCTCGCCGATTAAACAGCCCCGTTAATGGATCAAGTTCCGCTTGGACTCTAAAAGATTGCTCTCTAAAACGTCTTTCAGAAACATCTTGCATAATGATTTGTAATAATGGCGTATTATTTGAATCGTCTTGCATTTTAGCGATCAAACAATGAACCCAACGTATTTCGGTTTCATCACCTAGTTTGATATCTAAAGAAATTGGGCCATCCGTATTAAGTGCCTGAGCAATGGCATTTTTCAGAACATGAGTCTCTGATTCTAAAATAACAGCCAACGATTCTTTCTCGGTCGACGTTAGTCGCTGCATGCGTTCATTACCGAGCATATTTGCAAATGATGGATTATGTACTTTTAAAAAGCCATTATGATCAAGCAATGCAATGCCACCCGATGCCTGTTCAAATATAGAGCGAAAGCGGCGCTCCAAATTTTCAACGTCTTCACGTAATGATCGTTCTCGATTCAAGGTGGTCTCGATAGACGTCAGAAGTTGATTGATATCTGCTGCCAACATACCAATTTCATCATTGTTGTTCATTTGAGAATGAACACGCTGACTACTGCCTGGGATAATCTGATGCAGACTTGATGCTATCGACTTAACCGGCTTAATAAGCTGATAATTCAATAAGAATATAACTGCCAGAATCAATATTACAGAATGAATTGCCATGAACAAGACATATTGCATAGCTGCTTTGTTAGCATACGATGCAATTAATTCATCATTCGACTGAACAAGAAGCATGCCTGTTAACTCATCCTTGTCAAACGGTGAATAAAGCGAATAACGAATCCAGTCATTATTTTTACTGTCTAGGAATTCTCCCTTTTTAGCGATACTTTCGGTGTTTGTTCTAAGCGCTACGGCTGAAATTAAGTCACTGCCTTTTAAGCCATCAACAACTTCATTTCCAAGCACTGTATCTCGTACATAAACAGAGATGGCTGCCGTGTTTGAGACCGCTTCGACTAACTGAATTACATTATGCCGACTTTGCATTAATTCAAGCTGATAGCTACGACTAAAAATAAGCGCGGCATTAATACTAACAACTACTACGGCAACCAACGTTAGTAAAAGCGCCAAGCGGTTAGATATGCGTTGGGTAATTTTATTCCACACTAGTAATAACCTTAACCTTATCCGTTAACACACTGGCATCCACATAACCTATTACAGAACTATCTTTAGAAATAATATCAATTACTTCTCTCTCCGTTTTGACAGTACGTGGCGGCATTGCTCTCCCCGAAAATAACAGCCGAGCCCAATAGGCATTTATTTCACTGATGTTTTTATCGACAAGTTTTGCATAAAACTGCTTCCTCGCATTTGAATCAGCATTTTGATCTAATGGTATCAGCTTATGTCCATTGGGCAACACTGAATATCGCCCCATATAGATATCAATAATTTGTTTTTTGGTGAGACCCTGAATATCCAGATCCTTATTGCAGATGACGACCAATTCAGCATTAGCCGAATGGATAACACTCATCATAAAAACAAATAATAGAGTAGATAACACCTTCATCAGTATAGAAAATCCACTTTTAAGGTAAAGCGATCTATGCTTTCAGTATTATCCAAAGGTAGTTTCTGCATTAACATGGTGCCACCATGAGGACCTACCCATGTTCTTTCCCACTGTGCTTTAAGTGCAACTTTAGGTTTAATATCCCAACGTACGCCTAAACTTAGTGATTTTTGATCTTTATGAAAGTAATCTGCAAACAGCTGAGTTGATTGCTGTAAGGCAAGTACAGCAGCATTAGTTGCAGCTGGAAGGAATGGGTTAGCGTTATAAGCGGGTACCTCCACAGCATCATTTTTAGCAATTGAAGCTACTATATATGGCGTCACCTTATCAAAACGATGTCCAACTAAAACATAAGCTGAACGTGTATTATTAACTATTGATGATTCCGTTTCTGACAGACCTAATTCAGTCTGTATTGTCCAGTCATTTTTGTTGTAGCTGATGCCTAAGCCATAGTAATGGGCTATAGAGTTATCAAGCGTAATTTCGTCTATCAAAGGATTGATTTGAGGCCATATTGGTAATGCAGCCGTTAATACCAGCTGAAATTCTTTATAATCCTCCTTCTTATCATTCAAATGCACACTGAAAAATGTCGCATTATAGGTCCAGACATCGTTCTCCCATGACATGGTAACGCCATAAGTCGGCTCCAAATCTATGCCTATTTCTTCACCGGCACTGCCACTGTAATATGAGAGTTTAGATTGATTCAACCACACCTGTGTTCGTAACACACCATCAGCGATGGGGGTTTTATGAATTAAAGAAATACCATCGCCAAAATCAGTTGAAAACTGACCATAAAATTCTACTGGAGCATGCGTCCAAAGCTGTGCGTATCCAACATTCTTATAATCCGATAACAAAAATGCGTTTGTACCTGTACGTCCA
>JBFIJJ010000003.1:0-33327 GCA_041600795.1 Methylophagaceae bacterium
GAATATAGAATTGATGTATTTACATCATCAATAGAACTGTCAGCGGCCTGCTGATTAGCCACAGCAATAAATTCATCAGCACGTTGCTGAAATGTTTTTGAAGCAGGTGAATTTTCACTCATTATTGTTAACCTTTAACTTGTATTAAATTTAAATTTTAGTATTCATGCCATGGCAATCAACTAGCTAATGACATTAACAGAACATATTCGTTCATAAATCTGTCACTGAAAATGGGTATCACTGGCAACTCACATTCAAACGCTGACACAAACGGTTTAAATTAGGCCATCACTCCACTGCTCGTAACAAATTATCATTCACCTCAGCGGATTGTTATCTATTTGCAAATAGCGCGATCAGAATGGCCTAAAAATGAAATAACTATTACTGTCTCATTAAGGTTGCACAGCCAGCTGTTGCTTGTTCCCACGGCTCTACATAACATGCACCAATTTTATCTGCGCCCAAAACACGTCCATGGTTATAGCCATGACTATCGCTATTAACCCAAGTAAATGATTTATTATCGGGATAGATCACACCAAAGAAATTTTTGGTGCCGTCAGGATAAGTAAATGAACCACGAAAACGGCGATCCTGCTGTTCAGTGATTGTGATTGTCTTTGTACCCCAGACTTTATAACCTTTTAGATCGGAAACAGTCAGATTTGTGCCACTCCATGTACCAATCAAATTAGGAATTTGCTCTGATTTTATGTAGTTAACATAATAATAGCAGCCTAAACCAACAGTATTAACGAGTACGAGTAACCAGAGAATAACTTGCATCAAGCCTACGACTTTTTGTTTATTTCCCATCATAAATAATTACCGCTCTTATCTAGCACTAGACATAATAAAAATGACAACATCAATTAATTTCTAATCAATGCTGTCATTATCATTTTTGTTTTATTTTTACTGGCGGTCTAAGGTCGCACACCCAGCAGTAGCATGTTCATAGGTCTCAACATAACAAGCACCAATGGTATTGTCAGCCATGATACGACCATGAACAAAACCATGACTCGGTGTGGAAACCCATGTGAATGATTTGTTATCAGGGTAAATCACGCCAAAGAAGTTTTTAGTGCCATCGGGATAGGTAAATGTGCCACGGAAACGACGATCTTGTTGTTCGGTAATGGTGACTGTTTTATTCGGCCATTCTTTGTAGCCTTTTTCATCAGAAACGGTGACGTTTACCCCACTCCATGTGCCGATCATATTGGGGATTTCTTTTGCCTTTACATAGTTAACGTAATAGTAGCAACCTAAACCTGCCGTATTGACCAGCACTAGCAACCATAAAATTAATTGTGGAATGGCTGCGCCTTTTTGTTTTTTAATTGTCATTATTATTTCTCTCTTTCTTGTTATGAATTTACATACTATCAATAACCGCATTTAAGCTCGGGCTTGGGCGCATTACCGTTGAATTCAAGTCCGCATCATCAAAATAATGACCATTGAGTTGCACTGCTTTTCCTTGTGCATTTTTTAGTTCTTTTATGATTTCATTTTCTTTTTCAGTCAATATCTTAGCGATATCTTTGAATGCAGATTGTAACTCTAAATCATCCGTTTGTGTCGCTAATTCTTGCGCCCAATACAGTCCTAAATAGAAATGACTACCACGATTATCCATACCATCCTGTTCTGGTGATGGTGATCGATCATTATCTAAATAGGTGCCTGTTGCTCTATCTAAAGTATCTGCTAATACTTGTGCTTTTTTATTGCCGGTTGTATTGCTCAAATGTTCTAACGAGGCTGTTAAAGCTAAAAATTCACCTAATGAATCCCAGATAAAATGATTATCTTTTAAGAACATTTCTACTAGTTTTGGTGCGGTGCCGCCTGCCCCTGTTTCAAATAAACCACCACCATTCATCAGTGGCACGATTGATAACATTTTGGCACTGGTGCCAAGTTCAAGAATTGGGAATAAATCAGTCAGATAATCACGTAATACGTTACCTGTGACAGAGATGGTATCGAGACCTTGTTTGATCCGTTCAAGCGTGAACATGATGGCATCTTCAGGCGACATAATACGAATGTCCAAACCTGATGTATCGTGTGTTGGTAAGTAGCGTTCAACTTTGGCGATCAGTTGGGCATCATGTGCTCTGTTTTTATCCAACCAAAATACCGCTGGTGTATTAGTTAAACGTGCACGATTGACTGCTAATTTAATCCAATCTTGGATTGGTGCATCTTTAGCCTGACACGCACGCCAAATATCACCCTGCTCGACATTGTGTTCAATCAATACTGTGCCATCTTGGTCAATGACACGAACAAGTCCATCTGCTGGAATTTCGAATGTTTTATCGTGAGAGCCATATTCTTCTGCTTTTTGGGCCATCAAACCAACATTAGGTACGGTACCCATTGTTGTAGGATCAAATGCGCCATGCTGTTTGCAGAATTCAATTGTTTTTTGATAAATACCGGCGTAACAACGATCGGGGATCATGGCTTTTGTATCTTGTGATTGGCCTTGTTTATTCCACATTTGACCAGATGCACGAATCATTGCCGGCATTGAGGCATCAACAATAACATCTGACGGTACATGAAGATTGGTGATGCCACGCTCAGAATCAACCATAGCTAGATCAGGACGTGTTGCATAAGCTGCTTCAATATCAGCTTCTATTTCAGCTTGTTTATCAGCAGGCAAGCTTTTAATTTTAGCGTAGAGGTCTCCAAGACCATTATTGGCATCAACGCCTAGTTGTTTAAATGTTTCGGCATGTTTTTCAAACACATTTTTGAAAAAGACTTCGACAAAATGACCAAAGATGATCGGATCGGATACTTTCATCATGGTGGCTTTTAAATGCACTGAGAACAATACGTTATCTTGTTTTGCTTGCTCTATTTCGGCTTCAATAAAACTGCGTAATGCTTTTTTATTCATGACAGTTGCATCAAAGATTTCACCCGCTGATACAGGTGTTTTATCTTTCAACACAGTTATATAACCATCTAAACCTTCATGCTCTATTCTTACTGAACCATCTTTAGTGATGGTGACTGATTTTTCACTGCCATAAAAATCTTTGTCAGCCATACTGGCAACATGTGTTTTAGAATCAGATTTCCATTCACCCATGGCGTGCGGGTGTTTTTTCACATAATTTTTAACGGCTGCTGGTGCACGACGGTCTGAGTTACCTTCACGTAATACAGGGTTTACCGCGCTACCTTTGACTTTATCGTAGCGCGCTTTGATATCTCTTTCTTTGTCGTTTTTAGCTTCTTCTGGATAGTCAGGTAAGGCATAGCCTTTATCTTGCAACTCTTTAATTGCTGCTTTTAACTGTGGAATGGATGCACTGATATTAGGCAACTTAATAATATTTGTTTCAGGTAATAAGGCAAGTTGACCCAATTCAGCTAACGCATCAGAAATACGTTGTTGTTCAGTTAGATAGTCAGGGAATTGAGCAATAATTCGACCGGCTAATGAAATGTCACTTAAATCGACAGAAATGTCTGCTGGTTTTAGAAAAGCTCTGATTATTGGTAAAAGTGATAAGGTTGCGAGTGCGGGTGCTTCGTCTGTTTTGGTGTAGATAATTGTCGATTTTGACATTTCAAATCCTGCAAAGTTAATACTGATGTCGTTAAACTACCAAATTATGGGTCTTTTGTGTCGACAATTTCATCAAGAAATTCCTGTACATCATATTCACACGCGCCACAGCCAGAATTTGTGCCGGTTTTGCGTGAGATGCCATCTAAGGTAGTGATGCCTTGTTCAACTAAACTCATGATCTTTGCTTTAGTGGTGCCACTACAGTCGCACATGATTTCTTCATCGGGTGTTGTCATGATTGATAATTATCTATTCTTCATTTAATACTTTGCTTACCAGCTTATTGACAATAGGCGCGATAAAAATAATTGCTGGAAAGGCAATTGAAAAAGCAAATGCCCATGCACTTAGCCATACTGAAATAATATTGGGCACCCAGCCTACATTGTGAACACTGATCACAAGTGACATAAGGCATGACATTAGTAAGCCCATAAAAAATGCAAATACGATTCTGTGATATTTACGGTTAATCATAGCTATTAGTCCTGAGCTTATTTATTCAAAGCTTGAGCAATACGCTCAACCGCTTCTTTTAAACGTTTGCTATCTGTTGTATAGGCAAAACGACAATGATGTTGTGGATTATTATGACCAAAATCCAAGCCGGGGGTGATTGCAACACCGGCTTCGGTTAATAGATAGTCACATAACGCCATACTATCTGGATATTTGTCAGTTAATAACTTAGCGCAATTGGCATACAAATAAAATGCGCCTTCAGGTGTGACCGGAATATCAAACCCCAGTTGTCTCAGTGCTGGTAACAACAGGTTTCGACGTTGTTCAAATATCTGACGTCGATGTTCTAATTCATCCAACGTATCAGCTTGGAATGCGGCTAGCGCTGCATATTGCGAAACCGTTGGTGCAGCTAAAAACAAGTTTTGTGCTAAACGATCCATTACATTTGTGTATTGCTCAGGTACGACTAACCAACCTAAACGCCACCCTGTCATTCCAAAATATTTTGAAAAACTGTTAATAACAAACGCATCTTGATTAACAGCAAGAATGGTTTCCGCCTCAATGCCATCATAGGTTAGGCCATGATAAATCTCATCTACAACTAAATGGCCATTACGATCAGATATTGCTTCAGATAAGGCTATCATTTGTTGTTGCGATAAGATGGTGCCAGTTGGATTTGAAGGCGAAGCGACTAATGCCATCTGTGTATCGTTATCCCAATACTGCTCTATATCGTCAGCAGTTAATTGATAGTGACTATCAGCATTAACACTAACCGATATCGCCTCTGCTTCAACAAAGCGAGCAAAATTTCGATTACAGGGATAACCAGGATCGGCAAGTAAGACTTTTTTATCGCGTTCGACTAATGCCCCCATCACCAGCAATAAAGCACCTGAGGCTCCTGGGGTAACAACGATTCTATCTGAGGACACATTGACACCATAATGTGTTGCATACCATTGCGATATGGCATGACGTAACTCAGGTAAACCAAGCGCTGGTGTGTAGTGTGTTTTACCTAACTTTAATGCATTGATACCTGCATCAATAATAGCCTGTGGCGTGGCGAAGTCAGGTTCTCCAACTTCCATATGAATAATGTCTTTACCCTGTTGCTCAAGCTTTTTAGCCTTAGCGAGGATATCCATAACATGAAAAGGTGTGATGTCATGCGCTCGACCAGCAATTCGCGTATCAACCATTAACATGAAACCGATGAAGATCTGCAACGGTTACATAGTCATTTTCAATTGCTACACCGGAAATTAGCTGACAAGGCATATCTGCCTCACCCAAGTGATTGAGCACTGAAATTGCTCCAGAAAAGTCATCATCGGCCGTGTACGCATTTAGTGTCACTACAGTAGGGAGATTTGCGCCACGTGATGCCAACACGCCATTGGCAGAATCTTCAAATACGAGGCACTGCTCAGGCTGTAAACCTAACTGTTGAAGACAGTAGTCAAAAATATCTGGGGCAGGTTTTTTCGCTGGCACAACATCACCCGCAGCAATACAATCAAACCACGATAATGCATCCTCTCCTAAGGTGCTACTGATAAGCGCAGTAACATTGGCTGGTGTTGTTGTTGTAGCAATAGCCAAGCGCAAACCAGCATTCCGAATCTCGCTAATTAAACGCTCAACACCAGGGCGCAATCCAATCGCTTTTGTCTCCAGTAAAGTGACATAGTGTTTGGTCTTTGCAGCGTGTAATTGCGTGATTAACTGATCAATGTCTCCGTTATAATGAAAATCTTGGTGAAAGTCGGACAAATAGAACCGTATACGCTCCTTACCGCCTGTGACTGCTAATAATTTTCCGTATAGCTCTTCATCCCAATTCCAATCCAAACCAGCGTCTGAGAATGCGCGATTGAAGGCAACACGATGACCATCACGTTCTGTTTCTGACAATGTGCCATCTACATCAAATATAACTGCTTTTAATTGCTTCACAATTCAGTTTTCCGATTAAAGTAATGCTAAAATAGTATCAAATATTTTGCACATAAGAGAGTCATCTGGTATAGATGCTCTCTTGAATTTGAAAAGTTAAGAGGTTTTGACAAATGGTTCCAACACCGATTGAGGCTAAATTTTCTCCGTATGAAGAAGTAGCCGGCGAAGATTACATGAACGATGAACAGCTCAGTCATTTCCGGACCATTCTGGAAAACTGGAAAAAACAACTTATGGAAGAAGTTGATCGCACTGTTCACCATATGCAGGATGACGCTGCAAATTTCCCTGATCCTAATGATCGTGCAACTCAAGAAGAAGAGTTCACATTAGAATTACGTACACGTGATCGTGAGCGTAAATTGATTAAGAAGATCAATCAGTCTTTAGAAGATTTAGACAAAGGCGATTACGGCTATTGTGAGTCGTGTGGAACTGAAATTGGTATTCGCCGTTTAGAGGCGCGCCCTACTGCAACACTTTGTATTGATTGCAAAACATTAGATGAAATTAGAGAAAAAAATCGCGTCTAAGTTGTGCTAGTTGATTCAACTTTAAAAAGAGCCCCTTCAGATTGATGGGGCTTTTTTTATGTCTATAAACTTAATAATTTAGGCTCAGTTGCTTTTAATTGAGACGTGTACTTTTCTCTAAACTGGCTTGGTGAACAACCATAAAACTGAGTAAATCGTCGGCTAAAATGACTTAAATCGTTAAATCCAGAGTTGTAACACGCCATAGATACCGTTTCACCTGACTTCAAGGCTTGAGCTGCGTTTTTCAACCGCAGTTGTTGATGAAATTCACCTGGAGAACAACCCAATTGTTGCTTAAAAGCAATATAGAGTTTGCTTCGGCTCATACATGCATGACGGCATAGCAAATCAATATCTAAAGGTAGTGTAAGATTTTTTTCCAAGAAAAACAGTGCCGCTGTAACACCTGAGGCATCAGGCGCTTTCCTACAATAACTTAATAATACGTCTCGGCCTTGTTGGCGTAATAGCCTGACAATTAACTCTGACACACTTAGCTCCATCAAAATTTCTTTGTCTGGATGATTCAGCGTGTACAAAGAAACCATTTTTTCTAACAACATTTGCGTATCACGCGTGTGTTGCGCATGAATAACATCAGGTTGATATTGCCAATCATGATCAGGATCTTCATGCGTGGTCAGATCATTCATGCGTTCAGAGATTGCGTGAATTTTATTGGTATCTATTTCAATAGTAAGGCAGGTCGTAGGCTGTTGCTCATTTGCCTCTGGAAAATCAATATCGACATGGCCGCCTGGTGGCATCACATAAGATTCATGCGGCAGGAAAAGTTCTCCCTTATCATCAGGAGTCACGTTAGCATGCATGATTTTTTTACCTTGAACCATGCCGCAATACATTAACTGTGGCGCATCTAATCCAACTCGAGATGCCTCGTGATAAGTATCGTAAATACTTAATTCAGAGTCTGGCCCGGTAAATGCAACCTTATTTTCAATCAATAGCTGACGATTGCTGCGCCGTTTACGTGTTAATAGGTTATCCACACTCATAGGATTTAATAGATCTATATAAAGTCATAACCCTAATTTTTGGCTGTTATGGATTTTAAGTCAAGTAATACAGATTTTGAGTCAAGCATTAAAGTTGATTATGGATTTATGATTGCAGGTCATAAATATAACAACCGCAAGAGAGAGAATAACTATGATTTATGCAAAACCAGGTTCTGAAGGTTCTATTGTTTCAGTAAAACCACGTTATGGTAACTATATTAATGGTGATTGGATCGCACCAGTTAAAGGTGAGTACTTTTCAAATGTTTCCCCGGTCACTGGCGAAGTATTTTGTGAAATTCCTCGTTCATCAGCAGAAGATATCGAGTTAGCACTTGATGCTGCTCATGCGGCAAAAGTAAGTTGGGGTAAAACATCAGTCACCGAACGTTCAAATTTATTATTAAAGATTGCTGATCGTATCGAACAAAATCTTGAAATGATTGCTGTTGCAGAAACATGGGATAACGGTAAAGCTGTACGCGAAACCTTAAATGCCGACGTGCCTTTATCTGCTGACCATTTCCGTTACTATGCAGGCTGTATTCGTGCTCAAGAAGGCACTATGGGTGAGATTGATGAAACGACAGTCTCATATCAATTCCATGAACCACTCGGCGTTGTAGGTCAAATTATTCCTTGGAACTTCCCATTATTAATGGCTGCTTGGAAAATTGCTCCTGCACTTGCTACTGGCAACTGTATTGTTATGAAGCCAGCGGAACAAACACCTTTCTCAATTCTAAAATTACTTGAAGTAATTGGTGACCTATTACCACCAGGTGTTTTAAACATCGTCAATGGTTTTGGTCGTGAAGCGGGTGAAGCATTAGCAACCAGCAAACGTATCGCTAAGATTGCCTTCACTGGTTCAACACCTGTAGGCTCACATATTTTGAAATGCGCTGCTGAGAATATCATTCCTTCTACAGTTGAATTAGGTGGTAAATCTCCAAACATCTTCTTTGAAGACATCATGCAACAAGAAGAAGATTACATAAACAAGTGTGCTGAAGGTTTAGTGTTAGCCTTTTTCAACCAAGGTGAAGTGTGCACATGCCCTTCTCGTGCAGTGATACAAGAAAGCATCTACGAAGAGTTTATGGCCATTGTTATTGAGCGCGCCAAAAAGATTAAACGTGGTAATCCACTTGATACTGAAGTTCAAGTTGGCGCTCAAGCATCACAACAACAATATGAAAAAATTCTTGAATACATCGAAATTGGTAAAAATGAAGGTGCCGAATTATTGATGGGCGGTAATATTGCTCAAGTCGGTGCTGAGTTTGATAGTGGTTATTATATTGAACCTACTTTATTGAAAGGCACTAATAAGATGCGTATCTTCCAAGAAGAAATTTTTGGACCCGTTGTTTCAGTAACAACATTTAAAGATGAAGCTGAAGCCTTAGCCATTGCCAACGACACTGAGTTTGGTCTAGGTGCTGGTGTATGGACACGCGATATGAATCTTGCTTATCGTATGGGTCGTGGTATCGAAGCTGGTCGTGTTTGGACTAACTGCTACCATCTCTATCCTGCTCATGCAGCCTTCGGTGGTTATAAAAAATCAGGTGTTGGTCGTGAAACCCATAAAATGATGATGGATCATTATCAACAAACTAAAAACTTATTAGTGAGTTACAGTACCAGCCCCCTCGGTTTTTTCTAAGCCGTAAACAACCTTGAAGTGCTCCTCCTACATCTATGGGTGTCGGGAGGAGTCTTTATGTTCAATAGAACTACATATCCAGCAATTTGATCGCTATACTCTTACTATAAAAATAATATTAAAGGTGCTGTGTCATGTCACAACAAAATATCCAATCTAGCTTACATGAAATGCGTCAATTTACGCCAAGCGCTGAATTCATTGAATCAGCTGCAATGACGCCGCAAAAATTAGCCCAACTTTACGAACAAGCAGAAGCTGATAATACAGAATTTTGGGCTCAACAAGCACGTGATGAAATTGATTGGAACGTGCCATTTACAACTACCTTAGATGATTCTAATGCGCCATTTTTCCGTTGGTTTCCAGATGGAAAATTAAATGCGTCATACAACTGTCTAGATCGACAACTTAAAAACAATGCAAATAAAACCGCCATTATCTTTGAAGGCGAGCCTGGTGATATTGAACATATTACCTATCAAGAGTTACACAAACGTGTATGTAAGTTTGCTAATGCATTGAAATCTCATAATGTCACCAAAGGCGATCGCGTCATTATATATATGCCAATGATTTCACAAGCCGTGATTGCCATGCAGGCTTGTGCACGTATTGGTGCTATACATTCTGTCGTCTTTGGTGGCTTTTCTTCTGAATCATTGAAAGACCGCATTGAAGATACCGCGGCTAAAATTGTTATTACTGCTGATGGTGGACATCGTGGCGGTAAAATCATTGAATTGAAAGCAACAACTGATGCTGCCTTAGAAATGGGTTGTGATACTGTTGAAACAGTTATTGTATATAAACGTACTGGTCATGATATCAACATGAAATCGGGACGTGATATTTGGTGGTCGGAAGCTGAAAAAGATCTACCCGACTATTGCGATCCAGAATGGGTTGAAGCAACACATCCATTATTCTTACTTTATACATCCGGTTCTACTGGTAAACCTAAAGGTATTCAACATTCAACTGGTGGTTACTTATTAAACGCAATTACCACAATGCGCTGGGTATTTGATATTCAAGACTCTGATGTATTTTGGTGTACTGCTGATGTTGGTTGGATCACAGGCCATACCTATGTTGCTTATGGGCCTCTTGCAACCGGTGCAACCATGGTGATTTATGAAGGGGTGCCAACAGTACCTGATGCTGGACGTTTTTGGGATGTCTGTCAGCGTCAAAATGTCACTATTTTTTATACAGCACCCACCGCGATACGTGCATTAATGAAAGCAGGTGATGATATTCCTAATTCGTATGATTTATCTAAGTTACGAATCTTAGGCACAGTCGGTGAACCTATCAATCCTGAAGCATGGATGTGGTACTACAATGTTATCGGTAAACAACGTTGCCCTATCGTTGATACGTGGTGGCAAACAGAAACAGGCGCTCATATGATTGCTCCAGTTCCTGCTGCAACCATGACAAAACCTGGTTCATGTACTAGAGCATTACCAGGAATTGATGCTGCAGTTGTCAATGATGAAGGGATTGAAATTACCAATCCTGATGAAGGTGGTTATCTTGTTATTCGTAAACCTTGGCCTTCAATGATCCAAACCGTATGGGGCGATGATGATCGCTATACATCGACGTATTGGCCAATGTTTAACGGTAAATATTACTTAGCTGGTGATAGCGCACGCCGTGATGCTGATGGTTATTTCTGGATCATGGGGCGTATTGATGATGTGTTAAATGTATCAGGTCACCGTTTAGGCACAATGGAAATTGAATCAGCGCTGGTAGCCCATCCACGCGTTGCAGAAGCGGCTGTTGTTGGAAAACCGCATGACGTTAAAGGCGAATCTGTTTTTAGTTTTGTTGTATTAAAAGGTGAACGCCCACAAGGTGGTATCGATAATGACTTAACTCAAGAACTACGTGCTTGGGTTGGCGAAAAAATTGGCGCCATCGCCAAACCAGATGAAATTCGTTATGCCGATAACTTACCCAAAACACGTTCTGGAAAAATTATGCGTCGTTTACTAAGAACAATTGCACAAGACCAAGAAATAACGCAAGATACCTCGACATTAGAAAATGAATCAATCATTCCTCAATTACAAGGTAAGGCTTAGTGGCAAAACAGGATATTCCTGAAGACTCTTCACAACGACTCGATAAATGGCTCTGGGCAGCACGTTTTTATAAAACACGCAGTCTTGCAGTTGAAGCAATCAATGGTGGCAAAGTTCATCTGAACCACCATCGAGTCAAACCCAGTCGTACTATCAAACCTAATGATGTACTGACAGTATCAAAACCACCCTATGAACATGTGATCACAGTTCTTGGGCTGGCAAAACAGCGTAGACCGGCATCTGAAGCACAATTGCTTTATCAAGAAACCGAAGACAGTATCGCTAAACGCGAGCAATTAAAACTACAATTACAAGATCAACCTCTTGGCTTTAGACACGATAAAGGACGTCCTAATAAGCGGGATCGTCGTCATATTATTAAATTCACGCGTAAGGATTGAGCTGTGTCCAAGCTACTATTAGATGGTGCAGATAAAAATTTACCGACTTTAAATTATGCTGTTGCGCTTCAAAAAATAGCTGCAACTCAAGGATTTGACTGGAATGATATTAAAGGTGTAATTGCTAAAATCCACGAAGAGCTTGATGAGGTCACATCTGAACTAGATGTCGAAAACAACCATGCCCGCTTATTAGATGAAATGGGAGATTTATTATTTGCATGTACGAATCTTGCTCGTCATTTAAATATTGATCCTGAACAGGCATTACACCATGGTAATCAGAAATTCTATCGTCGATTTTCAGCTGTCGAACAGGTTCTTAGAATAAATAACACCTCATTCGAAGACTATAGTCCCGTTGAATTGGATTCAATTTGGAATACTGTCAAAAGACAGGAAAAATAACACTTCTAGCAATCTGCTGATACTTAAATACTACTTCTTAACATAACAAAGTTATCCCTCCGTCCTTAATAGATTCATTTATTGAACAAATAGGCACGTATTATGCTTAACACGATAAAAGTAATTTGAAAGTCAAAAATATGTCGTTCTAGAACCTAATACTATGTGCGCCCTTATCAAGGAAGGAAGAAGTTATGAGAAATATTTTACAAGTAACAAATAGCCACTCGATCTACAATACGTTCGGGCATGATGAATATTATGAACAGTTAAAAACCTATTTTGACAGTGAATATAAAATAGCATGGCTTAGAATGAATGCTTCACCTCGTTCCTGTTTTACGCCAACCCTTCTAGACAATTTGAATGATGCTGTAACGAGAATAAAAGCCGATATGGCTTTTTCAGAAGGTACTAAATATGATTACCTAGTACTCAGCTCAGATGTAGCTGAAGTGTTTAATTTAGGTGGCGATCTTTCTTTATTTAGAAAATTAATTGAACAACGTGATGCAGCTGGCTTGTTAACGTATGCAATGGACTGTATCAACATAGTCTATGGGAACTTCACACACTTTGATGAGGATTTAACGACTGTTTCTATTGTTCAAGGCGATGCACTGGGTGGCGGATTTGAAGCCGCATTATCCAGTAATCTTCTGATAGCAGAACGTGGTGTCAAAATGGGTTTGCCAGAAGTCTTATTTAACTTATTCCCTGGTATGGGAGCCTATACCCTCTTATCTCGTAAAATAGGTCCTGCATTGGCTGAACGTATGATTTTGTCAGGGAAAATATATCGCGCTGAAGAAATGTATGAGATGGGAATCGTCGATATTTTGGCTGAGCCTGGTGATGGTGAGCTAGAATTATACAAGCATATTAGAGAAGTAAGACGCTCTCCAAACTCACATCGTGCGATTAATAAGGTCAGAGATATAGCTAGTCGCATCAGTCTGGAGGAGCTAACAGCTATCACTCACGTTTGGGTGAATTCCGCTTTAAGTTTAACTAAGAAAGATTTACGAATGATGGATCGCTTAATTCACAGACAAAACTCAAGATCGCATTAAAGACATACTAGTTCTCATTGTAAATGAGAGTATCTAATGTTTCTAATGTTGCGTTATATGTTAGTTCTATATTAGTTGCCAGATCAATTATGATCTCTGAACCGATTTGGTGAGGCTTACATTGCTCACCTATCAGACACATTTCAGCTAATTTTTTAGCGCCAAGCTCTGTGGCTGAACCTTTCAAGGCGTGTAGCGCTTCTCTCAACTCTAAATAATCATGTGAAGCAGTTTTTTTGATAATTTTTACATGTTTATCACCATCTTGCTTAAATCCATTTAGTAAACGTTGCATGAAGCCTGGGTCACTATCTAGGCTCATCAATTGCTGGATTACCGAACTATCACATAACTCGCTATCGTCTCTTTTGGAAGTGTATTGATCGTCAGAATCCACAAGTCTAGGCTGATCTTGAAGACTTTGATTACGAGTCAATTGAGAAATTTTGTCCAATAATTCGAATGAATCTATCGGTTTTGTTAAAAATTCGTCAACTTCAAGATCTAAACTACTTTGTCTAGCTTCTGGTGTGGCATCAGCAGTTAACATGATTGTTGGTAAATGTGTGTTAGTTTCCATAAAACGTAATGCTTTTATCACATCATCACCAGATCGATGAGGCATATTCTTATCTACGATTAATAAATTTATCTCGTCAAGATTACGTTCTAAAATATCTAAAGCCTTTTCACCATCCTGTGCCAAGATAACTTCATGACCCGCTCTCTTCAAAATACCTTCAATCACTTGCTGATTAACCAGATTATCTTCTGCAACAAGAATCTTCAGTTTTCGTGGACCATTATTCTTAGCATAATAATCAGCAATCTTAACAACATTATCAGACCTAACAGATATGCTATCTGCAGCATGAATCGCATTGAATAATACACTTTTATTATCTATGTTATTGATAATAGAAATATAAGACTGCTCAAGTTCACTCTTCGGAATATTTTCAGTGTTATCAATAACTAAAATTAATGATCTTGGTTGACCAGAGGCTAGTTCATCGAGTTTTTTTGAAAATTCAGTGGGCGAAATAGTCCCTAGACTAGCTTGATCAACAATAATAACTTTCGCTTTGTCATGTTTACCTTTATTTTTTTCAAGGGTGTGATAGAGGTGCGCCGGTGAATTCAATATATCGAAACTGATTCCCCAATTAGCCAGTTGTTCAGATAGTTTAGGTAAGCGATAGTCTAGAGCTAGCACCAGTATTTCACTGCTAGCTTCATAGATTGTTTGCTCTTGTAGCGTAGTGAAAGGAATTTGAAACCAAAATTTCGAACCTTCACCTAAGACACTTACTACTCCAATCTCTCCCCCCATCAACTCAACAAGTTGTTTTGATATAGTTGTGCCTAGTCCTGTGCCACCAATTGTTCTGACAGCCGAAGTGCTTACTTGAGTGAAATCATCAAAAACACGACTCAATCCATCCTCATCGATACCTATGCCTGTGTCTGTAACGTCAAAACGAATATCACTACGATCTTCGCTTACTCCAACACTATATACATGTAAATTAACTGAACCCTGATCGGTGAATTTAATCGCGTTCCCTATAAGATTGATCAGTATTTGAGAGATATGTTGTCTGTCACCATAACCCATAAATGGAATATCAGGATCGATATTACAACTTAATTTAATGCCTTTTGATTTGGCAGTTGAGGAGTGGATAGCCAATACAGAGTTTATTAATGCATGTAAATCGATTTTTTCACTTTTAATAAGAATTTTTCCAGCTTCAATTTTAGAAATATCAAGTACATTTTCTATCAAACCCAATAAGGTTTGAGCTGATTGATGCATCGTACTAACTATATTTTTTTGTTCGTCATCAAGTTTTGTATCTCGTAGTAAACCTCCCATGCCAATAACGCCATTAAGAGGTGTTCTAAGTTCATGGGACATATTGGCTAAAAATCGGGTTTTCGCTTGGTTGGCTTGCTTAGCCAATGCAAGTGCTACATGTAGTTTTTTGATTAGGAAAGCAGTATAGGCTGGAATTAAAGCCAGCATCGATAACAGGCTTAATGCTATAGCTTCATTATGAGCAGTTTGCCAATATTCACCCCAGGTAATAGCCGTGGAAAACCCAATTATTCCAATTGTTGAAGCAATGTATAAATAAGGCAAACCATAACGAAAACCATTACCTATTATTACCCACAAGTATATTGAGAATAAGAAAACAGTTTGATCGCCAGCAAAAAACATGACAATTGAAAGTGCAATCAGATCCAGAAAAATCCCTAAAACGCGTCTGAACGGAGATGGTTTAGGATTATAAGATAAAGCTATTGCGAGCAATATTGCTCCGACATAAAAACCAAGAGCAACAAGACTTACAAGGGAACTGATAACTTCAAAAAAAGCTTCATTTTGTCCCCATGGGAAACAAAAATAAAGTGCTAGAAATAAACCTATTATTAAACGTAAAATTATTTGCTCTGGCTCAGAATCATTCGTATTCTTGAGCCTTTTTATCAGAGGTGAGAGCATCTTTGATTTTACATTCATCTATCATTCCATTGGGTTATAAGATCCTGATTCATCATCAGCATAGTTTGCCTGAATCGTAGCGACGTCAGACAAGCGTTTGCAGAAGGCTTCAACACATTTTGGTTCTAACTGGGTGCCCGCTTGCTTTTGAAGATATTCAACTGCTTCTTCTATTGGCCATGCCGGCTTATAAGGTCTTACTGAAACGAGTGCGTCATACACATCAGCAACAGCAACAATACGAGCTATCAAAGGAATATCTTCGCTGTGAAGACCATTAGGATAACCTTTACCGTCATATCGTTCGTGATGATATAAAGCAATCACAGCACCCATCTGCATGTATTTGGACTGGCTGTTAGACAGTATACTATATCCAATCGTTGTGTGAGACTGCATCACTTCCCACTCTCTAGGATCAAGTTTGCCTGGCTTAAGCAAAACACCGTCAGGAATACCTATTTTGCCAATATCATGCATCGGTGCGGCATATTCTATGTCCTCACATTGTTCTGGACTTAAGCCTAATTCTTCAGCTATCAGTCTTGCATATTTAGACATTCTTATGACGTGATTACCCGTTTCCTCATCCCTGTACTCACCTGCTTTAGCGAGCCTTAAAATTGTTTCACGTTCTCGTAACAGTATTTGTTGTGTTGCAAGATCAACTTGTTGTGCTAGCCAGTCTGCACGACTTTGAATGATTAAGTGCTGCTCATGCATTTTTAATAAATTACGGCAACTGGTACCACATTCAATCGGATCTATTGGACGGGTAAGAAATGCCGTCGCTCCTGCTTCTAGAGCCTCATACCGTACGGCTTTTTCACTGACCACACTTATCATCATGATCGGGGTATTGGAACATGCTGGTATCTTGCGAACTTCCTTAATAAATTCGATACCGTTCAAATCAGGCATCCTATAATCAGTGATGATCAAATGTGGGTGATTATTTTGAATCCAATCTAATGCAGCTTTGGGATATTCAAAAGCAACAATACTGATATCTTCAGCAATATTCTCTATGACTTTACTTAGAATAGTTCTTCCTGTTGATTCATCATCAACGATAACAACTTGGCGATGTTGTGTGTTTTCCATACTGGAAATATACCCGTCTTTTACTTTTTCTGATGAACCATAACTGTCGTTTAAGTTAACCATGGTAGACATTACAACGTAACCCCACTTTTTACTTTAATCGTTAAAATTCCTTAAGTAAATTTAAGTAAAAAACAATGCTATTCCTGCTTACGTTTTATACCATGTCCTTAAATAACCATTAATTATGGCGTTTAAAAAAACTCATCCTACGCTGAAACAGATAAAATTACAAATAACAATTTTCTTCTAAATCATGCACCTATTATTACTAAGTTAATCTATAACTTTAATACTATTTATATTAAATCCATCACATAATCTAGCTATGACTGAACGATAAAATGCTCACCACCACTATATACCAAGAAATGCCTACCTTTAGCTCGGGCAACCATACCGATGCCTATTTGCTTAGCGATACGTAATCCCATTTCTGTCACTCCTGAGCGCGACAATAATAACGGTATTTGCATTTGGGCTACCTTTATCACCATCTCTGAGGTCAAGCGGCCTGTTGTATAAAACACCTTATCGTCGCCAGCAATATCTTCTAACCACATCCAGCCAGAAATAGCGTCAACAGCGTTATGCCTGCCGACATCCTCAATAAAGATTTCTATCTTGTTGCCACTACATAAAGCACAGCCATGAACGGCGCCTGCCTGTTTATACATTTGGTTATAGTCAGATAAGGCTTCCAGTACCTGATAGATCGATTCAGCAGAAAATTCGGGACATTGGAGATGTAATGTTTCAAACGAATCAAGCAAATTACCAAACATGGTGCCTTGACCACAACCACTGGTAACCGTTCGACGCGACATCAACTGGTCTATATTGTCTTTAGATTGATAGGTTGTAACTGCCACTGAATCGACATCCCAATCAACTTGAATTGATTCAATATCAGTTAAATTATCAACAAGCCCTTGATTACGGAGATAACCTAAGGTTAATAACTCAGGCTGTGCTCCTAAAGTCATTAACGTCACTATCTCCTGTTTATCAAGATAAATCGTGAGTGGCCGTTCGCCTGTGAGAGAAATCTCGCGTTCTAAGCCATGTTCATCTAAAACAATTGTAGTGTGTAACTGTTCAATACCCTCATTAGACATAAAGGGACGATAATTAGCCACCCGTTACACTCATATGACGAAAGATGATTGGCTGAGCACCCAGATCAAACTCATGGCCTTTAGGTTTGATCTCCATCGACGCAATGATAGCGTGTTTTAATTTATCAATATTGCCTGGATTCGCACGAATGATACTGCGTAAGTCCATTGAATGTTCCTGACCTAAACACAGCAATAAGCGACCTTCAGTTGTCACTCGTACCCGATTACATGAATCACAAAAGTTATGACTATGAGGTGAGATAAACCCAATTTTACTCTGACTACCCGCCACCTGATAATAACGCGCTGGCCCGCCGGTAGTCTCGATACTTGGTTGCAGCGTCAGTTCAGACTGCAAGGTGGCTAATACCTCATCACTCGAACAGAAGCTTTCATTGCGCTGATGAGTAACATGACCTAAGGGCATTTCTTCAATGTAAGAAATATCAATACCCTGCTCAATGGCAAATCGAGCAAGATCAACTATCTCATCATCATTACGCCCTTTCATAATAACTGCATTGAGTTTAATGCCTTTAAAACCTGCAGTTTTTGCTGCCTGAATCCCCTCTAAGACAGCCGACAATTCACCGGTACGTGTCAATTGACGAAAGCGCTCAGGTTTAAGAGAATCAAGACTTATATTGATGCGATCCAAACCAGCATCAGCTAATGAATCAACGTATTTAGTTAATTGCGAACCATTAGTCGTCAAATTTAGTTCTTTTAACGCTGTCGTTTTTTTCAATTCACCAACATGCTTAAATAACCAATCAACATTACGTCTTACTAACGGTTCACCACCAGTAATTCTAACTTTCTCAACACCCAACTCACAAAATGCACGCAGTAAGAACACAATTTCCTCAAGCGTCAGCAATTGTTCGCGTGGCATGAACGTCATTTCTTCATCCATACAATAGACACAGCGAAAATCGCAGCGATCCGTAATCGACATACGAACATATGTCACTTCACGACCGAAACGATCAATCAATTGTGCTTGAGTAGAATGTGTATTCATAAGGCATATTGTAGCGCAAAAACAAACAAGCCCCGCATAAACGAGGCTTGTTTAAACAATTAATTTGAACTAACTAGTCTAATCATCACCCGACATCGCGCCAAGCAAATGCAATAAACTTGTAAATAAATTATAAATCGTTACATAAAGCGTAACTGTGGCCATGATGTAATTTGTTTCACCACCATGAATAATTTGGCTCGTTTCATACAAGATAAGTCCTGACATTAACAAAACAAACATTGCAGAAACCGCTAACGATAAACCAGCCATATCAAAGAAGATAGCGCCAAGACCAGCAAGGAAGGCAACCAAAATACCTACCATCAAAAAGCCGCCCATGAAACTAAAGTCTTTTTCACTCTTAATAGCATAAGCTGACAAGGCTAAAAAGATAATGCCGGTGCCACCCAATGCTTGCATTACGATTTCACTACCATTTGGCAGGCCTAAGTAGGCATTGATAATAGGTCCAAGCGTTAACCCCATAAAACCAGTTAATGCAAAGACAGATGCAATACCCCAAACACTATTACGCAATTTTGTCGTCAAGAACAATAAGCCAAAATAACCTACTAAGGTAATGATTAATCCTGGATGAGGTAAGTTAAAGGCCATAGACAATCCAGCAGTCATTGCACTAAAAACTAATGTCATAGCCAACAAACTATATGTATTTCTAAGTAACTTGTTGGTTGCTAGCACCGACTGCTGTGAACGAACAACCGTTGATTGTGCTTCATAGTTCATCAAATAATCTCCCGATAATGTAGATGTTGAGTGTAAAACTAAGACTTTATCCTACCGAATAAGTTCATAAGTGCAAGCATCTTTAAAAAAATTAAGTAAAATTCAATTTTAGGTTGTTTTGTAGAGATGTTCCTAGTATCATTTCGCGTCTTGGAGAGTTGACAGAGCGGCCGAATGTACTGGTCTTGAAAACCAGCGAAGGTTTATCCCTTCCCAGGGTTCGAATCCCTGACTCTCCGCCATATATTAAAGCCTCATGCTACTTTGCATGGGGCTTTTTTGTTTGCCGACCATTTAGCCATCACTAATTTTCATACATCACGTAGTACTTAAAAATGCTATCGTAAATTTTAAACCATTAGAGTCAGAGCTTGCCCCATTGGTTATAATTTAAACCTTCGCAATACAAATCAATTATAACGATTGCGATTCGATGATTTACCACCACGGCTTCTGCGCCCCGATGATTTTCCTCGACGTTGCGGCTTAGGATCTGCCTCAAAATTACCATACTCTTCATCATCATACGGTGAGCTTGCTGGCGCTTTCGGCTTCGCTTTATCAATGGGTGCAAAGCCTGGAATGATTTCACGCTCCAAGGTATGACCAATGACATGTTCAATGGACTGTAACTGCTTAGATTCATCCTCACTGAACAATGACACTGCTAAACCAGAAGTACCCACACGACCGGTACGACCTATTCGATGCACATAGTCTTCGGCTACATAGGGCAAGTCAAAGTTAACCACACAAGGCAGTTGATTGATATCAATTCCCCGCGAAGCAATATCAGTGGCAACCAACACTCTAATAGCCCCGTTTTTAAACCCTTCTAAGGCCAGTGTACGTGCATGTTGGGTTCTGTTGGCATGGATTGACTCGGCGTTAATACCTGCGTTTTTCAGTAGGTTCACCAAGCTATCTGCACCCTGCTTAGTTCGACTAAACACCAAAACTTGATGCCAGCTGTTCTTTTTAATCAGGTATGTTAATAAGTCAGCTTTATACTCTTTGACTACAGGATATAGTTTCTGGGTAATGGTATCGACAACGCTGTTTGTAGCAGTCACTTCAATCAAAACGGGATTATTTAGCATACTGTTAGCAAGTGATTTGATCGCTTTAGAAAACGTCGCTGAAAACATCAAGGTTTGACGTTGGCTAGGCAGTAACGTTTGAATGCGACGGATATCATCGATAAAGCCTAACTCCAACATCCGATCAGCCTCATCCAAGACCAATATCTCAAGTTGATCAAAATTAATCGCCTGTTGCTGATAAAGATCAAGCAGACGACCTGGGGTAGCAACAAGTACATCCAAACCAGCTTGCAGTTCGGCTATCTGCGGCTCAATCCTGACACCACCAAACACTGCCGTAGAACGAATATTCATATGGCGGCTGTAGTTTTGAACGCTATCAACAACCTGAGCAGCAAGCTCACGGGTCGGCGTAATGACTAAGGCTCGTACATAGTGAGCCTGCGGACTAGGGCCAGCAGACAATAGTTGCACCATAGGCAAGGTAAAGCTTGCCGTTTTGCCAGTACCCGTGTGTGCCACTGCGATAACATCACGCTGACTAAGTACCATAGGAATAGCGTCAATCTGTATTGGTGATGGCGTTGTATAGCCTTGCTCTGCAACGGCTTTCAATAGTTCATCACACAAGCCCAAAGAGCCAAATGACATAGATAAATATTCCTTTTTTGCTAACATTAAATCGTATTATATGGTTCTTGCAGATTGAAAATCTTTCTCTTAAAGCCATTCGTTCTACCGTGGGTAGAGTTAACGTATATAAAAGCAGGTTACGTGCAACTCAAAGCATTACTTTTTTTGGGTATAATATATACTTAATCATTAACTATCCTACATCTGCTACCCATTAGTGTATTAGAGCACTAGCATATGGTCACAATTGCAGATGATTTTTCAAACTTGATAATTCAGGCTATTACTGAACATGAAAAATGACCAAACTCCTACCAATATAACTACTGAAACAGCTGACTCAATAGCAAGTACGATAGAATTACAGCGTGAAGTTGCACAGCTCATGGTCGAATGTCTAAATCTTGAAGTAACAGCAGACCAAATAACAGCCGATAGTCCACTATATGAAGACGGTTTAGGCTTAGATTCAATTGATGTATTAGAAATTGCTTTAGTAGTGTCTAAACGCTACGGCTTACAATTGCGTGAAGACAACGTAGATAATCAACACATTTTTAGCTCACTTCGCAATTTATCTGACTATATTGCAACAAAAAGAACCCTTTAAATGGCATTTCGCATCATGCGATGGTTTGGTGTTGGCGCTTTACTGATTGGCTATGCGTTATTAGCACATCACACCAATCAGTCGGTACACAATGGCAACTTGGGTGCCTTGGTCGCAATAACACCAATTATCTTTGTTTTATTTATGTCGACCAAACAATCAGTGTGGCTCGTTGCTACGCTGGCGCTGGTGTTGTCAATTGCACTCTGGCTCGGCTGGTCAACACTCACTCAACATTTTTGGCTTGTTTATTGGTTGCAAGATACGGGTATACAGTTTGTCCTATTTATCATGTTTGGCCATACCTTATTCGCTGGCCGACAACCACTGTGTACTCGATTTGCACAAATGCTACATTCCGAACCATTATCACCGAAGCATCTTGTCTACACACGTCAGAACACTATCGCCTGAACCTTGTTTTTTGCAACAATAACACTCACATCCACCCTATTGTTTTTTCTAACGCCTCTGCCCACATGGTCATTATTTGCTAATTTTCTGACGCCAGCTTTAATTGCTTTAATGTTTATTGTCGAATACGGGGTGAGAATATGGCTATTACCAGAATCACGACAGACTCACATCCTTGATGCGATACGGGCTTATAAAAAAGATCCCAAACGCTTTCCTTAATTTATTGTGTAAACATGACGTCACTCCCACTTGTATCACATACCTCTTTAGATCAAATCATCGCTTGGCGCAGTACACATGCTGTGACATTAGGTCAATTTCTTGCTGATGTTGATCAGCTTATATCACTACTACCCGCTGGCAGTCACATGTTCAATATGTGCAGTGATCGCTATCATTTTAGTGTCGGTTTAGCCGCTGCGATTGTCTCTAATAAAATCAGTCTATTACCATCTACCTACACCCCTGAAGTCGTGCGTCAGATTAAAGATTTTGCACCTGATGTATTCTGTTTGACTGACAGTGACCATTGCCCTGTCGATTTACCTCAATTGCAGTATCCAGTGATGGCTATTACTGAAACAGAGTCATTGTCCATTCCTCTTATTAATAGTCAGCAATGCATTGCGATAGTCTTCACCTCTGGCACAACTGGTAGCCCTCAACTACACCGTAAAACATGGGCAACACTCGTCAGCAGTGTACAAGCCGAGGCTGCCCAAATAGGGCTTGAACATAATAGCGCCAGCACCCTGATCGGCACGGTGCCACCACAACATATGTATGGCTTGGAATCGACAGTGTTAATGGCATGGCTTACCGCTAATGCATTGAACTCGGCACAGCCATTTTATCCAGCCGATATCTGCCAAACGTTGGACAATACACCCTCAGCGCGTGTGTTAGTTTCATCACCGGTACATCTTCGTACTTTGTTAGATTCCGAACTAACGTTACCCACGATCGACCAAGTAATCTGTGCCACGGCACCATTATCACTTCAACTTGCTAACGATATTGAGTCGCGTTTTAATGCCCCGCTGATAGAAATCTATGGCAGTACTGAAACAGGCTTAATTGCTACTCGTCGCTCAACCCAAACAGATCAATGGCAATTACTACCTGATATACGTTTAATTGTGGAGAATGATAATGTGTATGCCTGTGGCGGTCATGTTGAGACATTAACCATTATGAATGACGTAATTGAACTCGTTACCGAACAGCATTTTTTACTGCATGGCCGTATTGCTGATATGGTCAATATAGCGGGAAAACGCCATTCGCTAGCTAGCCTCAACCATATATTGAATAGTATTCCGGGGGTCATTGATGGCGTTTTTTATATGCCGGATGACACTGATGATGCTCGAAAGACAACGCGACTAGCCGCCTGCGTGGTAGCACCTGAACTCGATGCTGCCCACTTATTAGCCGTTTTACGTGACCATATCGCTCCCGTTTTTCTGCCACGACCATTATTATTTGTTGACGCTTTACCTCGCAATGAAACCGGCAAGCTCTCACGTGCAGCATTACAAGCTCTATTTCAAAACCCCAAACTAAGTAAATCAGCATGAATAATGTTACTCAGTGGACGGTGCCCGCAGATCATCCCGCCTTTGCTGGGCATTTTCCGGGTAATCCTACCCTACCGGGCGTGGTACTATTGGATGTTGCTTTACATAGCATTGCTACAGCTATTGGCGTTTCCTTGGATATCTGCATGATCAGCTCCGTTAAATTTCTAAGTCCAGCATTGCCAAATGACGAATTACTTATTGAACACAGGCTATTAGATAGTGGGAACATTCATTTTGATATTGTTTGTGGCCCGCGAAAAATCGCCAGTGGTCGAATCATGATTAACTCCCCCCAAAACTCACTATAAGTATGACTGAACACCCTGCAGGCACTAATACCGATTGGGCTCATACGCCAGAGCGCAGTAATATGTTTATGCTACGCATCATGACATGGATTTCCTTACATCTGGGTCGTCGATTCTCTCGTCTCGTTCTACATTTAATTGCCAGTTATTTCCTGTTATTTTCACCTGCTAGCCGCCGTGCATCATGTGATTATCTTAAGCGTGCCCTAGGTCATCCGCCACGTTGGTCTGATATGTATCAACATTTTTTCACCTTTGCATCGACCATTCACGATCGTCTTTATTTAGTAAACCACCGTTTCGACTTGTTTGATTTTGAAGTACACGGTGAAGATATGCTGCAAGATTTACTGGCTCAAGGTAATGGTTTATTTCTGCTAGGTGCACACTTAGGCAGTTTTGAAGTCATTCATTCACTTGCTGTCAAACATAGTGACTTACAGGTTACTATGCTGATGTACGAAGAAAATGCTAAAAAAATCAATGCAATGCTGAACGCAATTAATCCAGAATCTAGTCATGATATTATCGGTTTGGGTCACATAGACTCGATGATTCAGGTAAGCGAACGTTTAGATCAAGGCTGTATGGTTGGCATATTGGCTGATCGTAGTCCAGATATGGATAATTATTACCCGGTCGACATTCTCGGCAGTCATGTAAACTTGCCTAGTGGGCCATTACGGATGGCGGCACTGTTAAAACGTCCAGTAGTTTTCATGACTGGACTCTATTTAGGTGGCAATCGCTACGCTATTCACTTTGATTTTTTGGCAGATTTTTCTAACGTTACACGCTCTGAACGAGCTGATGCAATACAAACAGCAATCAGTCGTTATGCTGAATTAATAGACCATTATTGTCGTAAAGCACCTTATAACTGGTTTAACTTTTTTGACTTCTGGCAGTCTACATCGACAAAAGGATCATCTAAATAATGATGTCACTCAGCTTCCGTAACGTCTGTTCATTGCGCCTGCTACGACAGCTAATGTTTGTCGTCATGTTGATGCCTACTATAAGCCATGCTGACCAATGGAATATTGAACAACTGATGCATGATTTGGCTCAAATTCGTTCTAGCTATGCCACTTTTATTGAGAAAAAATCAATCGCGATGCTCACAGCACCAATCGAATCTTCTGGTGAGCTTGTCTACACCGCTCCTGACCACCTTGAAAAGCGTACTCTCAAACCTAAACCCGAATTAATGATCTTGGATCGTGACAGCTTACTAATTGAAATTGGTAAACAACAAAATTTTCCTATGAAAAATGATGCTCGTTACCAACGCTATAACCTACAGTTACAGGATTATCCAGAACTCGCCGTCTTTATTGATAGTATTCGGGGTACGCTCGCGGGTGATCTCAATGCCTTGAAAAAGAACTATCAACTCAGCTTGGAAGGTAGTGCAGAACAGTGGACGTTATCACTGACCCCTACTAATGAAAAAATGCAGACTATGGTGCAAGATATTGATATTGCTGGCACAAATAACATCATACACAGCATCAAAATCAATCAAGCAGATGGTGATAGTTCGTTTATGGTTATTGAACAGCAGATGGCACCATGATGCGCGCTTTTATCAGTCAAGGTCGCATCGCTATTATGTTATGGCTGATATTTATTCTGGCCTGTGGCACCATCATCAGCCGCAGCCAATTCACCACAGACTTATCTGCTTTTTTGCCACGCAATCCGACACCATCGCAACAATTACTGCTGGAACAGATCCACGATGGCCTAGCCTCACGTCTTATATTGGTAGGTATTGAAGGTGCGGATCCGACCACTCACGCCAACTTGTCCAAACACATTGCTCACGAATTACGAACCAACTCTGCCTTTGTCAGTATCAATAATGGCGAGCCGGTTACCGCCGAACATGATCGCGCTTTTCTGTTTACTAATCGCTACCTTCTAAGTCCTACAGTGACTCCTGACCGATTTAGTGTTGACGGTTTACACACAGCGATAAGCGATAGCATTGACTTATTAAGCTCTCCTGCTGGGCTGATGTTCAAATCATTACTGCCCCATGATCCTACCGGCGAGATGATGCAATTGTTTCAGCAATTTAATAGTGATAGTCGTCCTCAGATGGTTGATAACACATGGGTTTCTCGTGATGGTTCACGTGCTTTATTGCTATTACAAACCCAAGCTTCGGGTGACAATACTGATGCCCAACAAGCTGCCATGTTAGCTATCCAACAGGCGTTTGATTCTGCACCCGACAAAACCGCTACCACCAAACTGCTAATGACCGGCCCGGGGGTGTTTTCAGTGACATCACGCGATACTATAAAAAGTCAGGTCAGTCGTTTGGCTATTATCAGCATCGTCCTTATTGCAAGCTTATTATTAGTGGTTTATCGCTCTTTTAGTGCGCTGTTATTAGGTTTTTTGCCCGTTATCAGTGGCGCACTGGCCGGCATTGCAGCGGTCAGTCTTGCCTTTGGCTCAGTTCATGGCATTACCCTTGGCTTTGGCACCGCATTAATTGGTGAAGCAGTCGATTATTCTATCTATTTGTTTGTGCAATCAGACCAAAATAAAAGTGATAACGATAGTTGGGCTAAACGTTTCTGGCCCACTATTCGTCTCGGCGTATTAACATCTATTGTTGGTTTTTCATCGCTATTACTTTCAGGCTTTCCCGGCCTTGCTCAATTGGGACTGTATTCGATTGCAGGGCTAGTTGTTGCCGCAACTGTTACCCGCTTTGTCTTGCCTCATTTATTGCCAAAAAACTTTCGTGTTCATGACCTATCCACTATCGGTCACACACTGTCAGCACTGGTCAATCATGCTGCCAAACTGCGCTGGCCAGCGCTATTTTTGCTTGTCATCGCCAGCGTATTTCTGACACAACATCGCTCTGATATATGGAATGATAAAATTTCATCACTTAGCCCAGTATCTCAAGCTGATGTAGACCTAGACTCTAGCCTGCGCGCCGATATGGGCGCACCTGATGTACGTTATCTCGTTGTCGTATCCGGTAGCAATCAAGAAGCTGTACTGCATACATCTGAACAGGTTGCAGCACTATTGCAACAGCAAGTTGAACAAGGCGTCATCGCCAGTTTTGAGAGTCCTAGCCGTTATCTTCCAAGCATCGCGATGCAACACGCCCGACAAGCTAGTCTGCCACCACCTTCTGAGCTACAAACACGACTTAAGCAAGCGACTCAAGATTTACCTGTCAACCCTGAATTATTCGCACCTTTTATTAAAGATGTCGACTTGGCAAGTAAGCAACCATTGCTGCAAGCATCCGATCTTGAACATACCTCGATGGCGATGGCAGTAGATGCATTACTCATCCAAAATGCAAACCACTGGAGTGCACTGTTGCCACTGACCGCACCTGAAGGTAGTGATATTGATGCGGCTCAAATTCGCACAGCCCTCACCAAAGCTAATTTATCTGATGTACTGTTTGTCGATATGAAAACTGAATCCGATAACCTTTATTCAGGCTACCTTAATGAGGCAATTCTGTTATCCATGGCTGGTTTAATCGCTATTATCGCCTTGTTACTTTGGGTTTTTCGTTCAGCGAGACATGTGGTTCGAATCATCACACCACTGGCAGCAGCCGTAATCACCACTACCGCTGGCCTAGCGATATTGGGTCAACAATTGATTATCCTGCATCTGGTTGGTTTGCTACTGGTTGTAGCTGTTGGTTCAAATTACGCTTTGTTTTTTAATCAAACTGATAAGCCAATATTGCCACGTACGCTTGCATCCATGCTGTTTGCTAGCCTGACGACTGTTGCTGGATTTGGTGTATTGGCTTTTTCCAATGTATCCCTATTACAAGCCATGGGCGTTACTGTCGCACCCGGTGTTATTCTTGCTTTACTCTACTCGGCTATTTTTGCTAGAAAATCACATGACTAAACGCCGTTGGCAACCGACATTTTTAATTCGAACTAGCTTCGCACTGCATCTAATCGCATTAATTGCGTTAGTCATCGCACCAAGTTTATGGCCTTGGGTTCTGGTCGTTATCATCTTTAATCATCTTGTAATTACTGGCTTAGGACTCTGGCCCCGCAGTCAGGCACTCGGCCCTAACTTAACACGTCTACCTGCTAGCGCCATTGCTAGAAATGAAATTGCCCTGACCATTGATGATGGCCCCGATCCCATCGTGACACCGCAAGTTCTGGCTATTCTTGATCATTATGCAGTTAAGGCTACGTTCTTCTGTATCGCTGACAAAGCAGCACAATTTCCGGAGTTATGTCATGAAATCATCCGTCGTGGTCACACAATAGAAAATCATAGTCAGCATCATCGTCATACTTTTTCGCTGTTGGGCTATGCTGCTATCAAACGCGAATTGCAGACAGCACAAGATACACTCACCACTATTACGGGTCAGCGACCGCTGTTTTTTCGAGCCCCCGCGGGCTTACGCAATATTTTTCTAGATCCGGTACTGACACAACTAGGATTACGTCTTGCTACCTGGTCTGTACGCGGTTTTGATACTCGGGTTAGTGATGTACAAAACATTAAAATCAAACTATTAGCCGGGCTACACGCAGGGGCTATTTTATTGATGCATGATGGCAACGCTGCGCGCACTCCAGAAGGTACCCCCGTTATTATCGAAATACTTCCTGAGGTGCTAGCCTCGGCTAAGGCAAATGATTTACATTTTGTTACCTTACGACATGCTATATCATGATACCTATGGGTTCTGACAAAGATACAATTATGAAACAACAAGGTCAGCAAACACTCTGGTACAAACAGGCTGCAGACTTACTTTTGAAGCATATGTTGCTCAAAATCATCGGCACCATACTCTTCATCAGCCTATTTTTCGGTGCTTATTTCTACCTATTGATATATCCAATTTTCCCGACAACAGTAATGCCTATTACCGTACTGGATCGTCTCATTACGTTCCAACCTGTGACCTTGCCTCTGTACTTGTCGCTGTGGGTATATGTATCACTGCCACCGGCATTGTTAGCCACACGACGTGACTTCTATAAATATGGTTTAGCGATGGCTGCAACATGCATTACAGCCCTAATCATCTTCTTTTTTTGGCCAACAGCAGTACCTGTAACTGCCACCGACTGGGTTCCGCCCCCCGATGTTAATTTTCTGAAAGATATTGATGCTGCTGGTAATGCTTGTCCTTCACTGCACGTCGCTACTGCTTTTTTCTCTGCTAGCTGGTTACATTATTTGTTACGCCGCTTGGGTACTCCAAGATCGATATTGATAATTAATTGGTTTTGGTGTGCTGGCATTATCTATTCCACCATGGCGGTACGCCAACATGTAGCAGTCGATGTCTTGGCTGGATTGGTATTGGGAGGACTGATGGCATATTTGTCACTGTATTATCATCAAAAGGCAAATCATGAGCCTGCCTGAACAAGCTCATTTTTAACCGATTTAATCCAACATCGACTACTGGAATTTGCTAGTATTTCAACTCAAAATATAATTTGGTTTACTCACTTTGAACCCACTTTTACTATCTCATTTCACGGCCAGCAGTAGCATCGGCCAAGGTTTATCCCCCACGTTAGACGCATTGCGTCAGCGTCGTCCGGGCTTACATCTTTCAGACTTTGAAACAGTCGATTTAACGACGTTCATTGGTGACGTTGTCGGAGTGGATGACGTAATACTTCCTAAACATTTGAGTCACTTTGATTGCCGTAATAACCGACTGGCATTACTGGGATTAAATCAGGATGGTTTTGCTGATACTGTGCGAGTTGCAATAGCAAAATATGGTTCTCAGCGAGTGGGCTTGTTTCTTGGCACCAGCACAGCCGGTATTTTACAAACTGAGTTAGCCTATCGCAGACGTGACCCTGAAACGGGTGCGCTGCCAGAAGAGTTTATTTACCGTACCACACACAACACTTTCTCGGTGGCAGATTTCACTCGCGACTATTTTGGGTTAACAGGGCCAGCAGCCGTTGTGTCATCAGCCTGTTCATCAAGTGCCAAAGTATTTGCCTCAGCTCGACGTATGATAGCGGCTGGACTAATTGATGCCGCCGTAGTTGGTGGGGTTGATTCGCTCTGTCTTACAACCTTATATGGCTTCAATTCGCTTGGCCTCACCTCTGAACAAGCCTGTCGTCCCTTTGATAGCCAACGTAATGGTATCTCGATTGGAGAAGCGGCTGCTTTTGCATTACTGGAACGACCACCTGAACAATTAGATGCCGATGCTATTTTGTTATTGGGCATAGGTGAATCAAGTGATGCCTATCATATGTCATCGCCACATCCCGAGGGATTAGGTGCACGTATCGCCATGCAAGATGCATTAACAATGGCAGGGTTACAGCCATCCGATATTGATTACATCAATTTGCACGGTACCGCCACCCAAAGCAACGATGCCGCCGAAGGCAAAGCTGTTACCAATCTATTTGGCACCAACATTCCATGTAGCAGTACTAAAGGTCAAACCGGACATACCTTGGGTGCCGCAGGCGGCTTAGAAGCTGTGATTTGTGCATTGGCACTGCAAAATGGTTTATTGCCTGCTGGCCTTAATACCGAACAACTCGATTCAGAGCTAGAGCTTGATTATCTTTTGGACAATCGCGAGCAGCCATTGTCTTATGTTCTCAGTAATTCATTTGGATTTGGTGGCACCAATTGCAGTTTAATTTTTGGGCGGGCGCAATAGACTTATGCAAACACTGACCGCATACATCGACGGTATAGGCTTACTCGGTCCGGGTTTAACGGACTGGCCAACTAGTCAGGCTATCCTGAGTGGGCAACAATCTTATCAACCGGAAAAAACCATTTTACCAGCACCGGCGTTGCTGCCTTCAGCAGAACGTCGTCGCAGTGGTGCAATTGTTAAACTTACTTTAGCAACAGGACAGGAAGCAGTGGCAATGGCTGGAATCGATGCCGCCACCTTACCCAGCGTATTTTCATCTTCTGGTGGTGATGGCGCAAATTGCCATGCTATTTGTGAAATGTTGGCATCGGATGACCGACAAATCTCCCCTACGCGCTTTCACAATTCGGTTCATAACGCCGCTGCGGGTTACTGGAGTATTGCCACGGGTGCCATGACGCCATCATCGGTGTTAAGCGCCTATGACGCTAGCTTCGGTGCAGGTTTACTAGAGGCTATAACTCAGACAGTGATTGATAACACTAACACCGTCTTATTGGCGTGCGACACCGATTATCCGGAACCTCTTTTCAGCGCTCGCCCCATCACTGACGCATTTGGCATTTCATTAGTGCTGGCACCGCAACAAAGTGCTCAATCCTTGGCAAAAATTAGCGTTGAGCTGACTGATGCTAACGCAGATCAGATAGACAATGCTGAACTTGAACGCTTACGAACAACGATACCGGCAGCGCGTGGTTTACCTTTATTACAAGCCATTGCCATGCAGCAATACAGACAAGTTATCTTGGATTATTTCGATAGTACGCGACTCGCTGTAAACATCACGCCATGCTAAACCCACAACGACTAGACACTAAGTGGATGGCCCAACACATTCCGCATCAAGGCGATATGTGTTTGCTTGATTATGTCGAATCATGGGATACAGATACAATTCAGTGCCGTGCCAGTAGTCATCGTGCTGACAATAATCCATTGCGGGCCTACCAGCGACTCGCGTCCGCCTGTGGCATTGAATATGCCGCACAAGCTATGGCTGTTCATGGTGCTTTGCTCGCCCCAACCGATGGTACTCGTCCCAAGATCGGCTATTTAGTCAGTATTCGCAGTACACAACTTTATGTCGCTCGACTTGATGATATCGCCACCGATCTAGTAGTAGAAGCAACCTCAATTGCTCGCACTAATAACGATGTACTTTATCAGTTCAGTGTCAGCAACGAACAAGGCCAACTCTTACTCGAAGGTCGTGCTGCCGTGGTACTCAACGTTAATGCCCCTTCTATCATTTCTGGAAATACACTATGAAAAATGCACTTGTTACCGGCGGTAGCGGTGGCATTGGTGCGGCTATTTGTCGTCGTCTTGCTGCTGATGGCTACCATGTTTATATTCATGCCCATCATGGTGTGCAAGCAGCACAAACACTGGCCGATGCCATTTGTGCACAAGGTGGCAGTGCCGAAGTGCTGGTATTTGATGTCACCGATAGCGTAGCAGTAACAGATATACTGACAACACTAACTGACGAACAACCTATTCAAGTATTAGTCAACAATGCAGGCATTCATGACGATGCCGTCTTCCCCGGCATGCAATCCGAGCAATGGCATCGTGTTATCGATGTCTCACTGAACGGCTTTTTCAATGTCACGCATCCACTGATGATGCCGATGATCCGCAGCCGCTGGGGACGCATTATCAATGTATCATCCATCGCTTCACTGACTGGCAATGCCGGTCAAGTTAACTATTCAGCCGCCAAAGGTGCACTTAATTCAGCGACTAAATCACTGGCACGAGAAGTCGCTAGTCGTGGTATTACCGTTAATGCCATTGCCCCCGGCATTATCGACACCAACATGAGCGAATCAGCATTTAGTGCTGAAGATATTAAACGCATGGTGCCAATGAAACGTGCAGGAACACCGACTGAAGTGGCTGATTTGGTGGGCTTTCTCGCTTCGGATCAGGCGGCTTATATTTCTGGTCAAATTATTTCAATCAATGGTGGCATGGTTTAAAAAGACGGTTGTAAAAGCTAAGAAAAACGTTAATACGTATATTTATATGCAGTGGACTTAACCTGACACTTCTGGGTATAAATACTGACAACTATCGACCCAAAGCGGTCGTTTCAAGTGGATAATAAAATCAGCAAAGTGGACACCTTGGATAAATAGTCGATATACTCCAGTTACATCATATCTTATTGAAACACGGAGGTTTTCAAGCATGTTACCTTTCAGAATCTATAATATGTTAGCGGACAAACTGTCCTCTAAACCCTAGTTA
>JBFIJJ010000004.1:0-32142 GCA_041600795.1 Methylophagaceae bacterium
CCATCTGATGCGGCGCCAAATGCAGGTGGATTTGGACCAAACATTTCTGCCACTAACTCTTCAGCATAGGTAAGGTTAGGATCAGGATGGCCACCACCAAAATCAGTCAAAGGGATACCATTAATAACTGTTCCGACAGGCGCGCCTAAACGATCTTCTAAAATAGTTTTGGCATATGGACCTGTTATGGCATGCATCGCATCAAAACGCATTTGAAATGAATCACTAGTTAGTAGTGTTTTTATTGACTCAAAATCAAATAAATCTGCCATCAATTCAGCGTAATCAGTGACGGGATCAATAATATCAATAGTCATGGTTGCGAGTTGTTGGCGACCAATAATGTCAAGATTTACATCGGATTCATCCACGATTAAGTATTCTGTGATCGATTGCGTATTGCTGAAAATGGCTTCGGTAATGGTTTCAGGAGCTGGGCCACCATTGTGAATGTTGTATTTGATTCCAAAATCGCCATTGGGGCCAGCAGGGTTATGACTGGCAGATAAAATAATGCCTCCAAATGCTTTATATTTACGAATCACACATGAAGCCGCTGGAGTCGAAAGTAATCCATTTTGACCAACTATGGCGTGGCTAAAGCCATTGGCCGCAGCCATTTTGAGAATGATTTGAATTGCCTGTTCATTATAAAAACGGCCATCACCACCAACAACAAGCGTCTGTCCGACAGTATTTGTGAGGGAATTAAAGGTTGATTGCACAAAGTTTTCTAGATAATGGGCTTGCTGAAAAATACCAACTTTTTTTCGTAACCCTGATGTGCCAGGACGCTGATCGTTAAAAGGCGTTGTAGCAATGGTGACGACCGACATGATTATTCCTTGTTGTTTTAGTATGAACGAGCGAATTTAGTTGGTAATATTTACACACTTTACAAGGTTAATATACCGATATGATGACAAGCTCTCAACAACCTGATGCCGCGCGTTTAATGCGATTAGCAACCTATGCATCTGTAACTACAGCACTTATTTTGATTTTTACAAAAGTAGTTGCATGGTTTATCACTGATTCCGTGAGTATTCTTGCGACATTGATAGATTCAAGTCTTGATGTTTTAGCATCAATAGTAAATTTGATTGCCGTTAGACATGCCTTACAACCGGCTGATAAAGAACATCGTTTTGGTCACGGTAAGGCCGAAGCTTTAGCTGGTATGGGGCAAGCAATGTTTATTGCTGGTTCAGCAGGTTTATTGCTGTTACAAGCTGTTGGACGCATTTTTCATCCGCAGGATGGGCTCAAGGGGATGGAAGTTGGTGTTGGCGTGATGTTATTTTCAATGATCGCGACATTGGCTTTGATTACATTTCAGAAATATGTCATTAAACATACCAATTCTACTGCGATAAAAGCCGATGCATTACATTACAAAACTGATTTATTAGTTAATGGTAGTGTCATTGTTGCCTTATTCCTGACCTACTATGGGTGGGGATATTTCGATGCCTTATTCGCAATAGGAATCGCTATTTTTATACTTTATAGTGCTTGGGAGATTATCCAAGAGGCTATAAATCTGTTAATGGATCATGAATTGCCTGACGAACAACGAGAACAAATTCGGCAAGTTGTGTTGCAACATCCAGAAACACTTGGTTTCCATGATTTGAGAACTCGTCGTTCGGGTAATGTTGTTTTTATACAGTTACATCTCGAATTAGATGCGAGACTTACATTGTCAGTCGCACATGCGATAGCAGATCAAGTTGAAAAGCAACTTGAAAAACTATTTCCTGAAGCTGAAGTAATCATTCATGAAGATCCTGTACAGGTAAGATCTATTTAATTTTAGTCATCTAGCTCACATTGATTACTTTATCTCGTATAATTGCTTGAATTATATAATTTCTGAGTAGTAATCATTTTGTCCGTTGAGCTTTTATCTTTTATTATTCCATTTGTTGCTGTCCTATTACTGTTGATAATAGTAATAGTTATTCGAAGAAAACGTAGATACAGTCCATCAAAACACTTATCAAGCATTCTACAACCATACAGCCGAGATGATATTAAGGATTTCATTATTCCTGATGGAATCGGCGGATTAATTGAAATTGAACATTTGGTTCTGTTAGATCAGGGTTTGCTGCTAATTGTAACTTACCCAATATCTGGTAATCTTTTCGGAGCTGAAAATATTGATTTGTGGACACAAATCATTGATGGTAGAAGCTATAAATTTTCCAATCCTTTACGTCATCTAAGAACTTCAAGGCAGGCAATTAAAGGGATACTCCCTAATATTCCAATTTTTTGTCGGGTCGTATTTACTTCTGATGCTGTCTTTCCTAAGGGTAAGCCGGAAGAAGTTTCTGTGCTAAAAACCCTTGCGGAAGATATAGCCTATATTAAAAACGCGCCAGCGATAGTTAACCGAGCACAAGCTGGTTGGGATAGCCTATTGAGAATTGCACGCAAAGATGGTCAGGCAGTACAAAGAGGAGACGGGGTCGATGGCTAATAAGAAATTAGTTGTAGCTATCTCTTCAAGTGCACTGTTTGATCTTGCAGAAAGTCATCAGATCTATCTTGAACAAGGCACTCAGGCTTATTGTCAATTTCAGATTGAAAATGAAGATGTGCCATTGGAGCCCGGTGCCGCATATTCGCTTGTAAAAAAACTGCTGGCACTGAATAGTGATGTGCAGCACGTCGAAATTATTCTGCTTTCACGAAATAGTTCGGATACAGGTTTACGAATTTTTAACTCAATTCAACACCACAATTTAGCCATTACGCGTGCGGTATTTACCTCTGGGTCTAGTCCTTATTGTTACGTGGCACCATTTGGTGCCAACTTGTTTTTATCTACCAGCCCTGAGGATGTCCGAAAAGCGCTAGATGCCGGAATTGCAGCAGCAACTATTTTGCCTTCTAATTTCAGAAAAGATAATGACAACGATCAACTACGTTTAGCATTTGATGGTGACGCAGTACTTTTTTCAGATGAATCTGAACAGATTTATAAAGAAAAAGGCTTACAAGCCTTTACAGACAATGAACGCCAAACAGCAAAAAGTCCACTATCAGGTGGACCATTTAAAGATTTCTTAATGGCACTCAACCATCTTCAGACGGAATTTGGTGAGAGTAAAACACCTATTAGAACTGCCTTAGTTACAGCCCGTTCTGCACCGGCTCATGAACGAGTGATTCGTACTTTACGAGCATGGGGCATACGTATTGATGAAGCTATTTTCCTTGGTGGAATGGATAAAGGACCATTTTTAAAATCATTTGGAGCAGATATTTTCTTTGATGATCAACAAGGACATTGTGATTCTGCACGTGAACATGTGGCCACTGGGCATGTTCCACATGGCATCGCAAATGCACAAAAGGGAGATGAGTCTTGACTGGACACGTTAACTCAAGCGTTGAAGATTGGATACAAAATTTGAGTGAGGACAAAATGCCTGGTTTTGCAGGTACAGTCACAGATGTAACGCATGCAGTAAATAGTGATAGCACTTCAGCAGCAGATGTCGCTCAAGCTATTTTGCGAGATCCTTCTCTGACAAGTCGCTTGTTAAAAATGGCTAACAGCTTTTTTTATAATCCATCTTCACAAGAAATTAGCACCGTATCTCGAGCTGTGATGGTGTTAGGTTTTGATCAAGTTCGAGCATTAGCATTGTCTCTAATATTGATTGATTCATTGAATGATGGCCAGCAGCGTGACAAATTAACATCAGAAATAGCGCTCTCTTTTCATGCTGCTATTCAAGCACAAGAGCTCGCACGTAAAACAAAAAGTAAATCCCCCGAAAATATCTTTGTAGCTACATTGCTATCACGATTAGGCAATATGGCTTTTTGGGCATTTTCAGATGACAAAGCCCAAACATTGCTTGAACTTGTAAACTCAGGTCAGATGTCAGAGCAAGAAGCTGAAAATGAGGTATTAGGCTTTTCATTAAGAGAATTGACGCGAGGTTTAAGTAAGTCGTGGTCTCTTGGTGAACTATTAGACAATGTACTGAGTGATAAGAAGATAGAAGATCCACGTTTGGATATCATTGCAATGGGCCAACTTATCGCAGAATCCACTACATCGGGTTGGGATAGTGATGAGGCAAAACAAGCAATAAAACACGTTGCAGATAAACTTAATCTTAAAGCCGAGAATGTTAAACAGTTAGTGCATACAAATGCTAAAAACGCTAAAGAAGTAACAAGGCTTTATGGTATTACTAAAGCAAGCAATAGAATCCCTCAGCCAAACAAGCCATTATTCGAAACTGAACAGAATTTATCTGTAATAGAACCGCCGAATTTAGGTGTGTTAGAGGCTTCTGAATCAACAATATATGAATCTGATTTAGAAACGGCAGCATCTGAAGATGTTGTTGTAATAAAGGATGCAATACACCCAGAACCTGACCCTAAGGTTCAAATGACGATCTTGGGCGATATCTCTAGAGCAATTGAAGAGAAACCAAGTATAAATATAATATTAGAAATGGTGCTCGAAGGGCTTTACCGTGGTGTCGGTATGGATCGTTCCTTATTTGCAATTATCTCTAAAGATCACAAATCACTGACATGCAAATATGCTGTTGGTGCCGAAAGTGAAGCTCTAATTAATGAATTTACTATGGATATTAGTAGTCCTAGAAATATCTTTAATCAAGTTATAAAAACTAAGAAGGCGGCACATATACCAGCAGATCCCAAACAGCTTTCAGGCACATTGACTAGAGCTGTAATTGAACAGTTAGGCACGCCACCATATTTAGTGATGCCAACTATCGTCAAAGGCAAGGTTATTGGTATGTTTATGGCAGATCGTAATGTAAGTAAACGTGAAATAAAACACGAAGATTTCGTTGCATTTCAACAGTTTTGCCAACAGGCTAATATGGGATTAACTTTTTTAACAACACAAGGCTAGTTTTCTTTGTAATCTATGTTTATAATGGCCAGCTTAATTTGGAAGCATAGCTGTCTAAACAACAAAATATGCGAGAGTGGCGGAATTGGTAGACGCGCTGGATTTAGGTTCCAGTGGGGTAACCTGTGAGAGTTCGAGTCTCTCCTCTCGTACCATCTCTATAAAGGTTGGTGGCTTGAAAAGTCACCAATACTTTAACTCCCGATTTGAGGTAAAGAATGCAAGTTACTGTAGAAAATGTTAGCGAACTCGGTCGCCGTATGACGGTGACAGTTGAAGATGCCAATATCGAACAAGCAGTACAGGAACGATTAAAAGCCATTCAACCAACAGTAAAAATGGCTGGTTTCCGTCCTGGTAAAGTTCCTTTGAAAATGATCGTTTCATCTCATGGCCCTTCAGCGCGCCGTGATGTCATTGATAATCTTGTTCAAACCAATATGCAAGAAGCGTTTATTCAAGAAGGCATTAATCCAGCAGGCCCACCTCATATTGATAACATGGAAGACGAAGGCGCTTCATTTAAGTTTAGCCTAGTCTATGATGTTTTCCCTGAAGTCCAAGAAATCAAGCTGGATAAAGTTGAAATTGAAAAGTTAGTGGCAGAAGTCACTGATGAAGATGTTGACAATATGCTTGAAACATTGCGTGAACAACGTGTTACCTGGGAGCCTTTAAAACGCGCTGCGAAAGAAGAAGATGGTGTAACCATAGATTTCGTTGGTAGTATCGATGGCGAAGAATTTCAAGGTGGTAAAGGCACTGATACGTTAGTTGTTATCGGTGCTGGTAATATGTTGCCTGAATTTGAAAATCAATTGATTGGCACAAAAGCGGGCCAAGAAACAACGATTACTATGACCTTCCCTGAAGATTATCGTGCCGAACATTTGCGTGGTAAAGAAGCTACATTTGCAATTACAGTCAAATCTGTAGCAAAGAAAAAGTTACCTAAACTTGATAAAGAATTTGCTGAGCTTTGTGGTGTTGATGGCGGTATTGCTGCTCTTAAAAAAGAAGTCAAGGCCAATATGACTCGCGAGTTAACGTCTAATCTGAAAGCGAAGAATAAACGTAAAGTAATGGATAGCCTAACTGCAAATAATGAAGTTAGCCTACCTGAATCACCTGTTCAACGTGAAGCTGAATACCTAATGGAACAAGCTAAAAACAATTTGAGAAATCAAGGTGTTAATGTCGATGGTATTCCTTTTAATGTTGATAATTTCAAAGATTCTGCAAAACAACGTGTTGCTTTGAGTTTATTAATCGGTAAAATCATTTCTGACAACGAAATTAAGCCTGATGAAAATCGTGTTAAAGAAATAATTGATGGCATCGCAGCGAGCTACGAAGATCCTGAAGATGTTGTTAAGTACTACATGAACGATCAACAAAAACTATCTGAAATTCAAATGATGGTAGTTGAAGATATGGTTGTAGATTGGGTGCTTGATCGTGTTAAAGTTGAAGAAAAATCATCAACATTTAGTGAGGTAATGAATTCAGCTGCCGCTTAATTCTTTACGCTAATACAGACATGTAATAGCCTGTGCTCATTGTTTTGGGTGCAGGCTATTTTGTTTTAAGACTAAGAAATTATTGGGAATTACATGACAGACACTATCTTAAGCAACACTATGACACCAATAAGCAATGCGCTTGTGCCGATGGTTGTTGAACAAACTTCTCGAGGCGAGCGCTCGTATGATATTTATTCACGTTTATTAAAAGAACGTGTTATTTTTCTTGTAGGTCCAGTAGAAGATCATATGGCAAATCTTGTTGTTGCCCAATTGTTATTCCTAGAGTCTGAGAATCCAGATAAAGATATACACTTATATATCAACTCACCAGGTGGTGCGGTTACCGCTGGTATGGCTATCTACGATACAATGCAATTTATTAAACCAGATGTTAGTACTTTGTGTATTGGTCAAGCTGCAAGTATGGGGGCTGTATTATTAGCAGCTGGAGCCGCAGGTAAACGTCATTGTTTGCCAAATTCTCGTGTTATGGTTCATCAACCATTGGGTGGATTCCAAGGACAGGCGTCAGACATCGAAATTCATGCTCGTGAGATTTTATCTATTCGCAAACGATTAAACGGTATTTTAGCCCATCACACAGGCCAAGATATCTCACAAATTGAAACGGATACTGACCGTGATAATTTTATGAGTAGTGAACAAGCACAAGAATATGGTTTAATCGATTCTGTATTAGAAAAACGGCCTGAAGAAAAAGCATAACTAGCCGATACACTATTTGATTGCTAGGATAAATTGATTATGAGTGATGATAAAAAAAATAACGAAGATAAATTACTTTACTGCTCTTTCTGCGGTAAAAGTCAACACGAGGTTAAAAAGCTTATTGCTGGACCTTCGGTCTTCGTGTGCGATGAATGTGTAGAGTTATGCAATGACATTATTCGAGAAGAGCTTCAAGATAGTAATAACGAAGAATTAGAAGCTAAATTACCAACACCAAAAGAAATAAATGCAGCACTTGATAACTATGTTATCGGTCAAGAAAGAGCAAAACGAGTGTTATCTGTCGCTGTTTATAATCATTATAAACGTCTTCGTTATGGACCAACTGGTGATGATGTTGAATTGTCAAAAAGCAATATATTACTAATTGGCCCAACAGGTAGTGGTAAAACGCTGCTTGCCGAAACGCTTGCTCGTCAGCTTAATGTACCGTTTACGATGGCTGATGCTACAACTCTGACCGAAGCAGGTTATGTTGGTGAAGATGTTGAAAATATCATTCAGAAGCTACTTCAAAAATGTGATTATGATGTTGAAAAAGCTGAAACAGGCATCGTTTATATTGATGAGATCGATAAAATTTCACGTAAATCGGATAATCCATCAATTACACGAGATGTGTCTGGTGAAGGGGTTCAACAAGCTTTATTGAAATTAATTGAAGGCACAGTTGCATCGATTCCTCCTCAAGGCGGTCGAAAACATCCACAGCAAGAATTTTTACAGGTTGATACCAGTAAAATCTTATTTATTTGTGGCGGTGCATTCGCAGGTTTAGACAAGGTTATTCGCAATCGATCTAATAAAGGTGGCATCGGTTTCTCTGCCCAAGTTAAGAGTGTTGAAGACGATAAAGTAGTTGGCGATGTGCTTAAAACGGTCGAACCTGAAGATTTGATTCAATATGGTTTGATACCTGAGTTCGTCGGTCGATTACCTGTGGTTGCAACGTTAAATGAATTGGATGAAGATGCATTAGTGCAAATTCTAACTGAGCCTCGCAATTCATTAACCAAACAATATCAAAAGTTGTTTGAAATGGAAGGCGCTGAAATTGAATTTAGAGATGATGCATTGCACGCTATCGCACATAAAGCGATGGAGCGTAAAACGGGTGCTCGAGGTTTACGTTCAATCATTGAAAATGTGCTATTAGATACCATGTTTGATCTTCCTTCAACTGAGAATGTATCAAAAGTCGTGATTGATGAAAATGTTATCAATGGTGAAAATTCTCCTATCTTGATTTATCAAGATCAAGCAAAAGATCTTGCAGCAAGCGATAGCTAATCACTCACAAGACTGACGCTTTAATTTCATTCTACTAATATCAAACTATTTCAAGCATTCTGTCTTTTGTTGCTTGAAATAGTTTGAACTATCCCCATATTACTTGCTAAGTAACTTAAACTTTGTCTTAATGGCAATAAGATAACGCGGCTCGAGGTTAGACCCATGGAAAATCAAACAGAAACAACGGCAACCGATAATGTCTTGGTGGAAGTACCTGTACTACCACTTAGAGACGTAGTTGTTTACCCTTATATGGTCATTCCATTGTTTGTCGGTCGGGAGCGTTCAATCGCTGCTTTGGAAGCTGCTACTGATGAAAATAAACAAATTCTGTTGGTAGCTCAAAAAAACTCTAATGATGATCAACCAAGCACAGATAATCTATATGACACAGGTACATTAGCTAATATTCTTCAATTACTGAAGTTGCCTGATGGTACCGTCAAAGTGTTAGTCGAAGGTACTGGGCGAGCTAAGGTGGCTTATTACAATAACACTGCAGAGTATTTACAGGCTCAAGTAGCGGAATTTATTAATCAAGAACCTGACGATCGAGAATCAGATGTATTGATGCGTTCTTTATTAAATCAGTTTGAACAATACGTAAAACTGAATAAAAAAATCCCTCCAGAAGTGATTGCATCATTATCAAGCATCGAAGATGCAGCCAGAATGGCTGATACCGTCGCAGCACATATGGCATTAAAGCTAGAAGATAAACAATTACTGTTAGAAATGTCAGATGTGACAGCACGTATTGAAAAGCTAATGGTTTTTCTTGAATCTGAGATTGATATTCAGAATATTGAAAAACGTATTCGTGGCCGTGTTAAAAAACAAATGGAAAAAAGCCAGCGCGAATATTACCTTAATGAACAGATGAAAGCTGTTCAGAAGGAATTAGGTGAAATTGATGAATCTGCAAATGAAGTTGAAGAGCTAGAAGATAAAGTGGCAAATGCAGGTATGTCAAAAGAAGCCTTAGACAAAGCGTCATCAGAGCTTAAAAAACTCAAAATGATGTCGCCGATGTCTGCTGAAGCATCTGTGATTCGTAACTATGTCGAATGTTTGATTGACGTGCCATGGAAGAAACGTTCACGCGTTTACCAGGATTTACAACGAGCAGGAAAAATTCTGGATGAAGATCATTACGGTCTTGAAAAAGTCAAAGAACGTATTCTTGAATATTTAGCGGTACAACAGCGCGTTAAAAAATCTAAAGGTCCGATTCTATGTTTGGTAGGTCCTCCAGGTGTGGGTAAAACTTCTGTTGCCCAATCAATTGCTCGAGCCACTAACAGAAAGTTTTCTCGTATGGCCTTAGGTGGTGTTCGTGATGAAGCTGAGATTCGTGGTCACCGTCGTACCTATATCGGTTCAATGCCAGGTAAAGTGATTCAAAACTTAACTAAAGTAGGGGTCAAGAACCCGCTGTTTTTATTAGATGAAATCGATAAAATGGCTCAGGACTTTAGAGGCGACCCTGCATCTGCATTATTGGAAGTACTTGACCCTGAGCAAAATTCAACATTCTCAGATCATTATATGGAAGTAGAGTATGACCTTTCCGATGTGATGTTTGTATGTACTGCTAATACAATGAATATTCCTGACGCGTTACGCGATAGAATGGAAGTTATTCGTTTGTCGGGGTATACCGAAGATGAAAAATTGAATATTGCACTAAAATATTTATTACCTAAAGCGATTAAAGATAATGGCTTGAAAGATCATGAAATTAAAGTCGAACAAGACGCCATCTTAGAGATCATACGGCGCTATACTCGCGAGGCCGGTGTACGTAATTTACAACGTGAGATTTCTAAAATTTGCCGTAAAGTGGTCAAACAAATCTTACAAGATAAATCGACAGATCAAATTGTCGTATCAGCCGCTAATTTAGAAGACTATTTGGGGGTTTATCACTTCCAATATGGTATTGCAGAAGAAACGGATCAAGTAGGTCAAGTTACAGGATTAGCCTGGACTGAAGTCGGTGGTGAGTTGTTAACAATTGAAACAGCCGTTATGCCGGGTAAAGGTAAAGCTACTTATACTGGTAAGCTTGGTGAAGTGATGCAAGAATCTATTCAAGCAGCAACAACAGTTGTTCGGTCTCGTGCGATAGATTGGGGTATTGCAACAGATTATATGCAAAATCATGATGTTCATATCCATGTGCCAGAAGGCGCTACACCTAAGGATGGTCCAAGTGCTGGTGTTGGTATGTGTACGGCTTTGGTTTCTGCAATAACAGGTATTGCCGTAAAAGCCAATGTTGCTATGACCGGTGAAATTACGTTACGTGGTGAAGTGTTAGCCATTGGCGGTTTGAAAGAAAAATTGCTTGCAGCATTACGCGGTGGTATTGATACCGTATTAATTCCTCAAGATAATGTCAAAGATCTGAAAGAAATACCGGATAATATTCAAGAGGGCTTGAACATCATTCCGGTTAAGTGGATATCGGAAGTATTAGATGTCGCTCTAGTCGCTAAACCAACACCCAGTAATGAAACGACAGGGGATGAAACGGTGATAAAGGCTGATAAGGCTAATAATTATCACGAAATTGAGTCACAAAACAGACACTGATAACAAGGGCTAACACATGACAACAATTATGAAACAACGTTTGATCGGTTCATTACTGCTGTTATGTGTTATCTCTGGCCTCGCTATTTTTTTGATGAATAAAGCAGGCTATGAAAAAAATGTTGATGCTACTATAGAAGAAGTCGTCCAACCAGACTTTGTTTCATCGATTGAGGTGGTACCAGAAGATACGATCGAGTTAGATCCAGAAACCTTGGTAGAACCACAAAATGTAGTCAGTTCAGACGATGAGAATGAACATCAAATAGAGCATACTATTCCAGCTCCAGCTCCAGCTCCAGCTCCAGCTCCAGCTCCAGCTCCAGCTCCATCGGATAATGCTGCCAAATCTTGGATAATCCAACTTGCTAGTTTTACGGTTAAAGAAAATGCACAGGCACTTCAGAGTTCACTATCGAAAATGGGATATAAGTCAACGATAGAAACGGGCACTACCGCTGATACCACATATTATCGTGTGCGAATCGGACCTGAAGACAATAAGCAACAAGTTGATAAGATTGTTGCCGATGTGGTTTCAAAGCTTAAGATCAATCCACAAGTTATTTCTCAATAACAACGCTAATTCTTTTCAATCTGTTAATTGTTAAAAATGTCTGGGGCTAATGGCACCAATTCTGGTAGAATTCCGTTTTTATATAGCGCGGTGAGACACTGAGTAAAATATGATTTGGGTTGATTATGTAATTATCGGCATCATAGTGCTCTCAGCTACAATAAGTATCGTGAGAGGCTTTATTAAAGAAGTCTTGTCTCTTGCTAGTTGGGCATTATCATTCTGGGTTGCCTTATCATTCTCACCACATCTGGCCACTTTGCTAACAGATTATATTGCTACTCCATCAATACGACTTTTCACAGCATTCTTTGCGTTATTCTTAATTACCCTTATTTTAGGTGCGTTAGTTAATCATGTTATTTCTACCGTTGTTGAAAAAACAGGTTTATCAGGAACGGATCGCGCGTTAGGTGTAATTTTTGGTTTATTACGTGGTGGAGCAATTGTTGTATTGCTAGTGTTACTTGCTGGAGCAACGCCGATGCCAAATGATACTTGGTGGCAAAATTCACTGTTGCTAGAACATTTTGAAAAACTTGCACTTTGGGCAAGAGAACTTTTACCTGCTGATATTGCAGGATACATACACTTTAGTGAATGACAGGGTATAAATATGTGTGGAATTATTGGCATTGTTGGTAAGTCAGAAGTAAACCAGTCGCTTTATGATGGTTTGACTGTTCTGCAACACCGTGGACAGGATGCTGCTGGTATCGTCACATGTGACAAAAATGGACAATTGTTTTTACGTAAAGATAATGGCTTGGTAAAAGATGTATTCCATACCCGTCATATGTTACGTTTGCACGGTAATATGGGTATTGGTCATATTCGTTATCCAACTGCTGGCTGCTCGACATCAGCCGAAGCTCAACCATTTTATGTTAATTCACCTTTCGGCATAGCGCTTGCCCATAATGGTAATCTTACCAATACAAAAATTCTAAAAGAAGAATTGTTTCAGAGTGATCGTAGGCATCTAAATACCGACTCTGATTCTGAAGTTTTATTAAATATTCTTGCTCATGAGTTGCAAAAAACCAGTCGTTTAACGCCACAAGCCGATGATATTTTTAAAGCAGTTTCTCAATTACACAGACGCTGTAAGGGTGCATATGCTGTTGTTGCTATGATAGCTGGGGTGGGTATTTTGGCATTTCGCGACCCTTATGGAATTCGTCCTGTTGTCATTGGCAAACGTGAAACAGAGAAGGGCTCAGAATACATTGTTGCTTCTGAAAGTGTTGCTATTGATACCTTAGATTTTGAACTTGTTCGAGATGTTGCTCCTGGTGAATGCGTATTTATTGATGTTAATGGTAATTTAGATGCTCAACAATGTGCAGAAGCGCCAGTAACATCACCCTGTATTTTTGAATATGTCTATTTTGCTCGTCCAGATTCAATCATTGATGGTATTTCAGTTCATAAGAGCCGTTTAAGAATGGGCACAAAATTGGCTGAGAAAATCTTGCGTGAATTTCCGGATCACGATATTGATGTAGTGATCCCGATCCCTGATACCAGTCGTAGTGCAGCACTTCAGCTTTCATATGATTTAGGTGTGCCGTATCAAGAAGGTTTTATCAAAAACCGTTATATCGGTCGTACATTTATCATGCCGGGACAAACACAACGTAAAAAATCTGTCCGTCAAAAACTGAATGCGATTGATCTGGAGTTTCGTGGCAAAAACGTGTTGTTAGTTGATGACTCAATTGTTCGTGGTACAACATCACAGCAAATTGTACAGATGGCGCGTGACGCCGGTGCTCGTAAGGTTTATTTTGCATCAGCTGCGCCACCAGTACGTTTTCCTAACGTATATGGTATTGATATGCCTTCACCACATGAGTTTGTTGCTCATGATCGCAATGTAAAACAAATAGCTAAAGAGCTTGGTGTTGATTGGCTTATTTACCAAGATCTTGATGATTTAGTTGATGCTGTCAAATACAACGACAAGGTGACTGGATTTGATACATCATGCTTTGATGGTAAGTATATTACCGGAGATATCGATGAATCGTATTTGTACTACATTGATGCTTTACGTAATGACCGTACAAAACAAAAAACAGAAAAGTCGAATGCTGTTATAGAGATCCATAACAACGCTTGATTTGGGCGAACTTAGCCATCGGTATTATTTGCTTTAATATGAATAAGCTAGAAAAATACATGGCATAAGCTTTGCTGTTTTATTGATTTTCTTATATAATTCCGTCGATTATGCATCAGAAATTACCAAAAGAACTCGATCCGTTTCGTTTAGCTCAAAATGGGTTGAAACTCGATGGTCAAATACCGTTAGCAGATTTGCCAAGATTGGCTCAATCTCTTCTCAGTGATGAAGGGATGGTTGATGTCAAAATGGCATTTGATATAGATGAAGTTGGTACACCCTATATGAAGGGGCAATTTTCAGTATCTGTATCGCTAACCTGTCAACGCTGTATGTCAGCAATGACGTTAGATTTGAATGTTGATTGTTTGTTGGCTTTGGTGAAAAGTGAGCGAAAAGTTGAGGGTTTGGCTGAACAGTATGAGCCATGGGTACTTGAAAATAGTGATCCAGTATTAACAAGTACTGTTATTGAAGATGAATTAATTCTGTCGTTGCCATTAGTGCCTAAGCATGACATAGCCTGCTTACCAGATGATGTCTGGACTGCTGGTGACGATAACATTATTACTGAGGATGAAAAGCCCGCATCGCCATTCGCGGTATTGTCATCCTTAAAGACAAAGAAATAACAATTTAATAGATTGTTGAATATATTATATTTTAGTGAGTTAGGAGTTTAAACATGGCTGTACAAAAGAGTAAAAAGAGCCCATCACGTCGTGGCATGCGTCGTTCACACGATGCGTTGACTGAAACAACAGTATCAGTTGATGCTACATCAGGTGAATTACACCGTCGTCACCATGTAACTGCAGATGGCTACTACCGTGGTCGTAAAGTGATTGCTGATAAAAGCGAATAAGGCTTAATTCTATTGAGTCTTACAATATCTATAGATGCCATGGGCGGGGATCACGGTCCCGATGTCGTTATTCCCGCAGCCATTCGCGCATTAAAGTTACACCCTAATGTCACACTTATTCTAGTTGGTGATCAAGATATCCTAAAAACGTATCTTGAAAAGCATCATATTCAAGATGATGAGCGATTTGTAATTCATCATGCATCGCAACAAGTTGCAATGGATGAGTCACCTGCAATAGCACTACGCACCAAAAAAGATTCATCAATGCGTGTCGCTATTAACCTTGTTAAAGAGGGTACGGCAGCCGCCTGTGTAAGTGCAGGTAATACTGGTGCACTGATGGCAACAGCGCGTTTTGTACTTAAGACATTACCTGGTATTGAACGTCCGGCTATAGTTTCAGCATTACCAACAATGAAAGGGCATAGCTATGTCCTTGATTTAGGTGCTAATGTTGATTCAAGTGCAGAACATCTTGTGCAATTTGCTGTCATGGGCTCTGTATTAGCTGAAGTGATAGAAGGTAAAACTAACCCGACAATTGGCCTGCTCAATATTGGCTCTGAAGAAATAAAGGGCAATGAGCGTGTTAAAGAAGCCGCTCGCTTATTAAGTGAGATTGATCTGAACTATTACGGCTTTGTGGAAGGGGATGGTTTATATCGAGGCGATGTTGATGTCGTGGTCTGTGATGGTTTTGTCGGCAATGTTGCTCTAAAAGCAAGTGAAGGCGTTGTACATATGATTCGTCATTTTTTACGCCAATCATTTAGTAGAAATATCTTTACTAAGATTGCTGGATTAATTGCATCTCCTGTTTTAAAACACTTCCGAGATGAATTGGATCCACGTGCCTACAACGGTGCGAACTTTATCGGTTTGCAAGGTATAGTAATTAAAAGCCATGGTGGTGCTGATGAAATTGGCTATGCCAATGCGATTAATATTGCCATATTAGAAGCTGAAAAAGATGTTCCTAATATTATTAGTAAACATTTAGAAATATTACTTGAAGGACATATAGCGTGATTTATTCGCGAATTGCTGGCACAGGTAGTTATCTGCCAGAGAAAGTTTTAACTAATCACGATCTAGAAAACATGGTGGAAACCAGTGATCAATGGATCACTGAACGAACTGGTATTAAAAAACGCCATATTGTTGCTGATGATGAAACAACCACTGATTTGGCGTTTAATGCAGCCTCAAAGGCTATCGAAGCGGCTGGAATCGCTAGCTCTGATATTGATTTGATTATTGTTGCTACAACAACTCCGACTCGTGTTTTTCCTAGCACGGCATCATTAGTGCAACAAAAATTGAATATCACTAACAACTGTCCTGCTTTCGATATACAAGCTGTATGCACTGGCTTTATTTATGCGTTAACTGTTGCCGATAAATTTATTAAATCAGGTAGTGTTAAAAATGCGTTAATTATCGGAGCTGAATCATTCTCTCGAATCATTGATTGGACTGATCGCAATACCTGCGTCTTATTTGGTGATGGTGCTGGCGCGGTTGTCCTTCAGGCTTCTGAAGAGACAGGTATCCTTTCTACACATATACATTCTGATGGTAGTTATAACGAACTATTGTCAGTTCCAACTGGCCCAGGCTCGATTCCAAGCGAAGCTAATCCTTATGTTGAAATGCAAGGTAATGATGTTTTTAAAGTCGCAGTTAGAACCTTGAGTAGTATTGTTGATGAAACTTTGGCGACTAATAATATGGATAAACACGATGTTGATTGGTTAATTCCACACCAAGCCAATATTCGAATTATCAAAGCGACAGCAAAGAAATTATCTATGTCAATGGATCGTGTCGTAGTAACCGTTGCTGAGCATGGTAATACCTCGGCCGCATCAATTCCTTTGGCACTAGATGTTGCTGTTCGTGACGGTCGAATTAAACGTAATGAAACTTTGTTACTTGAGGCATTTGGTGGCGGGTTTACATGGGGTTCAACCCTTTTAAAATTCTAATTTTATCGAGGATTAATGCATGAGTTTTGCTTTTGTATTTCCAGGGCAAGGATCCCAATCTGTAGGGATGTTATCTGAGCTTTCAACTGTTTTTCCACAAGTACAATCTACATTCTCAGAAGCATCAGAAGCCTTAGGCTATGATCTTTGGAAGCTTGTATCTGAAGGCCCTGAACAAGATTTAAATCAAACTGAACGTACACAACCTGCAATGCTAGCTGCTGGTGTTGCAGTATGGCGTAGCTGGCAGGCAACGACCGACTTATCACCTGCATTTCTTGCTGGTCATAGTTTGGGTGAATATACTGCTTTAGTTGCTGCTGGCGCATTAAATTTTGCTGATGCTATTAAATTAGTTGAGTTGCGTGGTCAATTTATGCAACAAGCTGTTCCTGCTGGTCAAGGTGCCATGGCTGCTATTTTAGGCCTTGAAGATGATGTGGTCAGAGCTGTGTGTGAACAAGCTTCTGAATTTGGTATTGTTGAAGCGGTAAATTTTAACTCACCCGGACAAGTTGTTATTGCAGGTAGCGCTGATGCTGTTAATCCTGCTTTAGAAATTGCAAAAGAAAAGGGTGCAAAACGCGCTTTATTACTGCCTGTGAGCGTACCATCGCATTGTGCGTTAATGAAGCCTGCTGCTGAAAACTTAGCAAATGCTTTAACTGATATTACTATTAATACACCTACTATTCCTGTTATTCATAATGCCAGTGTCACATCAGTTGATTCGGCGGCAGAGATTAAAAATTTACTTGCTATGCAGTTATATAGTCCAGTTCGTTGGGTAGAAACTGTTCAATGGTTTGCAAGTCAAGGTGTAGATACACTTGTCGAGTGTGGACCGGGCAAGGTTTTAGCTGGTCTGACCAAACGAATAGATAAATCGTTAAGCGGCTTAGCTATGTTTGATGAAACATCATTACAAGCTGCGATACAAGTATTGGGAGATAAATAATGAGTCTAGAAGGAAAAGTTGCATTAGTGACTGGAGCAACACGTGGTATTGGCCGTGCAATTGCACTTAAATTAGGTCAACAAGGTGCAACAGTTGTGGGTACAGCAACATCAGAAAGTGGTGCCCAAACTATCTCTGATTTCTTGGCTGAAGCTAATATTGCAGGTACAGGTGTCGTATTAAATGTTACCGATGCGGACTCAATTGAAGCTGTTGTAGCTAAAGTAGAAGCTGATTTTGATGCTCCAGCTATTTTGGTCAATAATGCCGGTATTACCCGCGATAATCTATTGATGCGAATGAAAGATGAAGAGTGGAATGACATTATTGACACCAACTTGACGCCTATTTATAAGCTGAGCAAACGCTGTTTGCGAGCGATGACTAAAGCGCGCTGGGGACGTATTATTACGATCACGTCTGTTGTGGGTGTTATGGGTAATGCCGGTCAAACTAATTATGCAGCAGCGAAAGCTGGTGTTATTGGCTTTTCTAAATCACTAGCACGCGAAGTAGGCGCTCGTGGCATCACTGTTAATAGTGTTGCACCAGGATTTATTGATACAGATATGACTAGTCATTTGCCAGAAGCACATAAAGCAGCATTACTTGAACAAGTACCGGTTAAACGACTAGGTGAACCAGAAGAAATTGCTGCCGCAGTTGCTTATTTAGCGAGTATTGAAGCCGGCTATGTTACCGGCGAAACATTGAATGTTAATGGCGGTATGTATATGAATTGATTGGTTATTTTTTAAAATAATCAATTGAAATTGAAGTAAAAAGCGCCAATCTAAGTTGATTTGGCTTGTTAATAAGTTGCTTGCACTATAAAATGCCAGCACATTTTGAGTATTAAACCACCAGAGGAAATATAGGTTATGAGTGATATCGAAGCTCGAGTAAAAGACATCGTTGTTGAGCAATTAGGTGTGAGCGCTGATGAAGTAACAACAGATGCATCATTTATCGATGATTTAGGCGCTGATTCTTTAGACACTGTCGAATTAGTTATGGCATTAGAAGAAGAATTTGAATGTGAAATCCCAGATGAAGAAGCTGAGAAAATCACTACAGTTAAAGAAGCAGTTAACTATATTAATTCTGTTCAGTCTTAATACACGTTACAGCTAAATCATAGCCGTCTAGGTGTGCTAAACACATCTAGACGGCTATGTTGTATTTGAGAAATGTAAATCGAGGAAATACTGATGTCGAAACGACGCGTTGTGGTAACAGGCCTAGGTGCAATAACACCTGTTGGTTTATCAGTAAAAGAAACTTGGGAAAATATCCTTGCAGGGAAAAGTGGGGTAGCCCCAATTACTGTTTTTGATGCTTCAGACTTTTCGGTACGATTTGGCGCAAATATTAAAGACTTTGATATAACCACAATCATTCCTCGTAAAGATGCCAAAAAGATGGATACATTTATCCACTATGGTATTGCCGCAGCGAAAGAGGCTATTGAAGATTCAGGTCTAGAAGTTACAGAAGAAAATGCGGAGCGCATTGGTGTTGCTATTGGCTCTGGTATTGGTGGACTACCTGGCATTGAAGCGGGTTATGATGCTTATTTAAATGGTGGCCCCCGTAAAATATCTCCATTTTTCGTTCCAAGCAATATCATCAATATGATCTCAGGTAACTTGTCGATTATGTACGGCTTTAAAGGCCCAAATACGGCGATTGTTACCGCGTGTTCTAGTGGTACCCATAACATTAGCTCTGCTGGTCGTATGATTCAATATGGTGATGCTGATGTCATGATTGCCGGTGGTGCTGAAATGTCAACGTCAAAAACTGGTCTAGGCGGTTTTGCTGCAGCGCGAGCATTATCAACGCGCAATGATGATCCACAAGCTGCAAGTCGTCCTTGGGATAAAGATCGTGATGGTTTTGTCTTGGGTGATGGTGCTGGTGTTGTCGTGTTAGAAGAATATGAACATGCGGTTAAACGTGGTGCGACTATTTATGCTGAATTAGTTGGTTCGGGTATGAGTTCTGATGCCTATCATATGACTACACCATCCGTTGGTGGTGAAGGTGCTGCTCGTTGTATGAAAAATGCGATGGCGGATGCGGGCTTAAATCCAGACCAAATTGACTATATTAATGCTCATGGTACATCTACCCCAGCTGGTGATGTCTGTGAAACTCAAGCTGTTAAGGCGGCCTTAGGTAGTGCAGCGGCATCTGTTGCTGTCAGCTCAACTAAATCTATGATTGGTCATCTTTTAGGTGCTGCCGGCGGTGTAGAAGCTGTATTTAGTGTGTTGGCAATTCGCGATCAAGTTGCGCCACCAACTATTAATCTTGATAATCCTGATCCTGAATGCGATCTTGACTATGTACCTCACACAGCACGTCAAATGAAGCTTGATATTGCTATGTCAAATTCATTTGGTTTTGGTGGAACTAATGGTACAGTTATCTTTAAGAAAATAGACTAAGCGATTGATATAATAATGATTCTTGTTAACGGAAAAGCCGAAGACAGAATCGCTATCGCAGACCGTGGCCTTCAATATGGCGACGGTCTGTTTGAAACCATTGCGTATCGAAATGGCATCGCAGAGTTCTTGCAGCAGCATATAGAACGTCTATTGCTTGGCTGTAAGAGACTTAGAATCAATTTTAATCAAGTTGATCTACTGAAAGATGAAATCACTCAGATCTGTGATGATCTTGCTGATGATGGTGTGATTAAAATCATCATTACTCGCGGTAGTGGTGGCCGTGGCTATCTAGCCAACCCTGATATGGTCGCAACACGAATTGTTTCAAGTCATCCATTACCTAGTTACTCTGACGATAATGCCGTTAAAGGCGTAGCTGTAAGGTTCTGCCAACATATTTTGTCTGATAATTTACAGTTGGCTGGTATCAAACATCTTAATCGTCTTGATCAAGTGCTAGCGCGTAATGAATGGACTGATTCAGCAATTTCAGAAGGTCTAATGAGTAATGCTCACGGTAATATTGTTGAAGGAACGATGTCAAACCTGTTTATGGTGCTAGATAATAAATTAATAACACCATTATTAACGCACGCAGGAATTGCTGGAATTGTTCGAGCCAGACTGATCACAATTGCACAAGACTACGGACTTGAATTTGAAGAGCGTGACATAAGTCGTTTAGACATAAATAATGCTCAAGAACTGTTTGTGTGCAACAGCGTTATTGGTATTTGGCCTATTCGCTCAATTGAGACCATATCCTATCCTGTAGGGCCTATTACGCAACTACTTCAGATGTTACTGGCTAAAAGTCCTAAATAATGCAGATCTTGCGTAAGTTTGTATTAGTTTCATTATTGGTATTTGCGGTTATAGCATTTGTGTTGTGGCAACAATTTCAACAGTTTATGACGGTGCCACTTAAGGTTGCTGAACAAGGACTTGTTTATAATGTTAAGCAAGGAAGCAATTTACTAAGTATTAGCACTGACTTGAAACGTATAGGCCTGACGGAATCTAATCCCCATTGGCTTTATTTCTACGGTCGATTTCATAACAAAGCGCATTTAATCAAGGCAGGTGAATATTTAATTCAAGCAAACACGACGTTGCCACAGTTATTAGACCAATTCGTTGGTGGCAAAGTAGTGCAAAAGCCGTTCACTATTGTTGAAGGGATGACAGCCCAACAGCTGATTGACATGATCGCGAATGATCCGCGCATCGTGCAGACATTAACAAAACATGATTTGGCTTCTGTTATGTCACAGCTTGGATTATCTGATAATCATGGCGAAGGTGAATTCGCACCTGAAACCTATTATTTTTCATCGGGTACTACCGATGTTCAAATGCTGGCTCGTGCTCATCAGATGATGTCTAAATTGTTAGATGAAGCCTGGCAAAATAAAGCAGATGATTTACCATATAAGTCCCCGTATGAAGCTTTGATCATGGCTTCTATTATTGAGAAAGAGACTGGTATTGCAGAGGAACGACCTCAAATTGCAGGTGTGTTTGTTCGTCGCTTGAAAAAAGGCATGCGATTACAAACAGATCCTACGGTCATTTATGGGTTGGGTGATGAATTTAACGGTAATTTACAACGTAAACATTTAATTACTGATACGCCTTATAATACTTATACACGTAGCGGTTTACCGCCAACCCCCATTGCCTTGCCCAGTAAAGAATCAATTGAAGCAGCATTACACCCTGCATCGGGCAATAGTCTGTATTTCGTTGCTATGGGCAAAGAGGGCAGACATGTGTTTTCTGATACATTATCAGAACATAATCAGGCTGTAAGGCGTTATCAGTTGAAAAAATAACAATGGCAGTTGACTTAAAAATGAATGGAAAATTTATCACTATTGAAGGTATTGAAGGCGCAGGCAAGTCAACACAACTCACCTTCATAAAAAACTATCTTACAGCACAAGGTAAAGAACTGGTGGTTACACGTGAACCAGGTGGCACAGTGCTTGGAGAACAAATTCGTTCATTATTATTAACACCTTCTGACAGTGCTATGGCCGTTGATACGGAGTTATTATTGATGTTCGCAGCACGCGCAGAACATGTTGCTCAGGTTATAAAACCAGCCTTAGACGCGGGTAAATGGGTTATTTCAGATCGCTTTACCGATGCCACTTTTGCTTATCAAGGCGGTGGTAGAGGCATATCCCAACAACGAATAGAACAATTAGCCGAGTGGACTTTAAATGGATTGCAGCCAGATATTACCTTTCTATTTGATTTGCCGGTTGAATTAGGTCAACAGCGTGTGCTTAGTCGCAATGAAGGTAAAGATCGATTTGAGCAAGAAAAGGTCGATTTTTTTCAAAAAATTCGCGACTGTTATTTGCAAAGAGCAAAACATGAACCTGCAAGAATCAAAGTGATTGATTCTAGTTGTTCTATTTCAGATATTGAAAAGCAACTTACTTACATACTCGACAACTTATAATGACCAGTATGACGGCTTTATACCCTTGGCAAACACAACAATGGCAGCGTTTTTGTGAACAGCACAAACAACAAAGGCTACCTCATGCCATTATAATTTCCGGTGTAGCAGGATTAGGTAAGGCCGCATTTGCCAATGCCATGGTGGCAAATGTGTTATGTCAATCTGTTGAGTCAGATGTTGCTTGTGGTAAATGTCATAGTTGTAATTTATTTGTTTCTGGTAATCATCCAGATCACACTGCAATTTTGCCCGAAGAAGGCTCATCGTCTATCAAGATAGAACAAATTCGATCTTTGAAAGATAAACAAGAACTAACGCCAACGGTTGCGAACTGGAAAACAGTAATCATTAATCCTGCCGATAGAATGACGATCAGCGCCTTTAATAGTTTATTAAAATTATTGGAGGAGCCACAGAATAATACGCTTATTATTTTAGTTACAGCTCAATCAGAACGCTTGCCAATTACGATTACTAGTCGATGTCAAACAGTGAAACTATCATCACCCGAACCACATGTGACATTAGAATGGTTAGAACAGCAACAAGAGATTGATAGTGCAACATTAGCATTAATATTACCGTTATCTAATGGGGCACCATTAACTGCTTTAGCTATGTTGAAAAATGGTTTATCTGAGCAAATACAGCAGCTTAATAGTGACTTCGAATCATTGTTATTAGGTGATGCAAATCCGATAGAAATGACTAAGAAGTGGCTACAATACGAACCTATATTGCTCTTTCATCACTTGCAACATCTTCTGAAAGACAAGCTATATGCATTGCAAGGTGAGTTAAATACCAATAACAGTAAACGCTACTGGTATATTTACGATTGCATCATTAGTGCAATAAAGTTAACATCATCTCCAAATAACATTAACAAAACACTGTTAATAGAACAGTTTATGGTGGCAATTATGGATAAATCATTATCTGGCACCTTAGCTGTTAATAGCTAAAACCAAGGTAAAACAGTATGGCAATGAATCCTAGAAAAGGCATTTTGACGTTAAAAATAGGTGATGAGAACTTACTCTATCATGCCTATATGCCATTTCTTAAAAATGGTGGAATTTTTATTCCAACCAACAAAATTTATCAGTTAGGCGAAGAGGTATTCATTCTCCTTACATTGATGAATGAACCTGATAAAATCCCGGTTGCAGGCAATATTGCGTGGATAACACCTAAAGGCTCACAAGGTAACCAAGCGGCTGGAATTGGTGTTCATTTTAGTGATTTAGATGGTGCGGGTGTATCAGTAAAGAATAAAATAGAAAACTATTTGGCTGAGCGATTAAAGTCAGATAAAGCCACGCACACAATGTAGCTTATATTCCATGTTTATAGATTCACATTGCCACCTCAATTTGTTGGCACAAGAAGAGGGTGGGCTTGATGCTGTTATTGCTGAAGCCAATTCATACGACGTTGATCATATTCTATGTATCGCAATTGACAAACAAAGCTGTGCAGAAGTCATAGATATTGCTGAGCGTTATCCTGATATCTCTGCAAGTGTAGGTATCCACCCGAATGTGGATCAAGATGAATCATTCACGATTGATCAATTGATTGAACTGGCACAACACCCAAAAGTAATCGCAATCGGTGAAACGGGTTTAGATTATTTTCGTAGTGAAGGTGATCTGGACTGGCAACGTCAACGCTTTTTAGTACATATCGAAGCGGCAAAAGCCTTAAAAAAACCACTTATTATTCATACAAGAGAAGCTAGAGAAGACACCATGTCTATGCTAGAACAGCATGATGCGGCTGAAGCAGGTGGTATCATCCATTGTTTTACTGAAGACTGGGATACGGCACAACGCGCCCTTGATATTGGTTTCTACATTTCACTATCAGGCATCGTGACCTTCAAAAATGCGACCCAATTACAAGATGTGGCCAGAAAGTTACCACTTGATAGAATCTTGATTGAAACCGATGCACCGTATTTAGCACCAGTGCCTAAACGAGGTAAAACCAATAAACCTGCCTATGTGAAACATGTCGCTGAGTTTATTGCACAGCTACGTGGCGAGAGTGTTGAAACAATCGCTTCTGTTACTTCTGATAACTTCCACAGGTTATTTCCGACAGTATAATGAGACGGGTGTTACGAAAGAGTAGTTTGATCGCTGTTATTTTAATAATACTAACAGCATGCTCTGACGATACACCACAACTTTTACCATTACAGCAAGACGATGTTATTTTAGCTTTTGGTGATAGTTTAACCTTTGGTACAGGTAGTGATAGTGCCACTGAAAGTTATCCAGCGATCCTGCAGATATTAACAGGTAAAACAGTTATCAATGCTGGAGTTCCTGGTGAAGTTAGTCAAACAGGACTTGAACGATTACCACATGTCCTAGCCCAGTCATCACCCAAATTAGTTATCTTATGCCATGGCGGTAACGATTTAATTCGTCGACTTGATATTGGACAGTTAGAGCAGAATCTCGCCCACATGATTCAAACAATTCAAGCCAGTGGTGCCCAAGTTGTACTAGTTGCTGTGCCAAAACTAGGTTTAACACTCAATGTACCTGATTTATATCCAAGATTAGCTAAACAATATGACATTCCTCTTGAAGCAACAATAATTCCTGACGTTGAGCAGAAACTTAGTCTAAAATCAGACCAAATACATCCAAATGCACAAGGTTATAAATTGATTGCAGAGAAGATTTATCAGTTATTACAAACGAATCATGCGTTATAGTTAAAGCTTAAAGGCGCAGTTTATTTTTATTCATAATAGTTAACGACGTATTACAAAACAAGCAATGCATCTATCTGGGGGATATGACGTTTGATCAATAGAAAGACAACTCAACTTATTAATAAAGATCCCGTGATACTTGATGGTTTTAGTCGAACACTTCCCCAAATTGAATGGTTATTACTTGTTTTAATTTTATTCGATCTTATTGTTGTTAATATTGATTCTGAATTACAAACAACCTTACTTATTGCTTCGGGAGTTTACACGGTATTTATCCTTTTATTTCAGTATGTTAACTTTTTTAAGGACCCTAAAGAATGGAAGATAACCCTCCATACATGGGGAATGATTCTTTATATCAGCTACGTTATCTGGAAAAATGGCGAAATAGATAGTCCCTTATTTAATCTTTATCTTCTGCCAATAATTGCTAGTGCCATCACCTTGAGTAGAATGATTACCTTACTTGAAACGGGCTTAATTGCAGTAAGCATTCTTTATATTCACTCAGCAGTGAGTAGTGACAGTTTTTGGACCTTGGCTACGAGTAGTGAATTTTTAATGCGATTTTTCCCTTTTTTATTGGTGGCCTACATTATTACGATGTTGGCATCCGATATACAAAAAGGATTCAATAGGCTTAAAGTCTCTGCAGAAACGGATGAATTGACCAAACTATTTAATCGTCGTGCATTAAATCAACTTTCTGCCAAGCTGTTTAAACATGCAATTCGACATAAGTCTACTGTGTCGTTAATTATGATAGATGTCGATAATTTGAAATTTGTAAACGATAAATACGGACATGATGCCGGTAACCTTTTATTAATTAATATATCTGATTCGATTATCAGTGTACTTCGCGGTGAAGATATTGCTGCTCGTTATGGTGGCGATGAATTTATTGTGGTTTTACCTAATTGTCCCCCCGATAAAGCACACATTGTTGCCCAGCGGATAATTGATAATTTTCAAAAAGCACATTTCCGCTATCAAGGCGTAGAAATTGAACTCAGTGCGAGCATGGGTATTGCAGCTTGTCCGGAGCATGGACAGTCTGTTGAAGCAGTTATCCAATGTGCCGATAAGGCGATGTATGCCAGTAAAAAGAGTGGCAATAATTTGATTACATTCTTCAATCAGTTATAACTAAACGTTCAAAATGACACTAGATATGTTTGCTGATCAGGGTTATAACTCGGGTCAAACTGAACGTTATTTTAGCGATGTAACCTTATTACGCTCTTATGCCGTAGCTCATAGCGATACTATTCTAAAGCTACTTCAGTTAGATATTATCCCGTATTCACCTTTCAGACATATGAAAACACGTGGCGGTCATCTGATGTCGGCTGAGATAACTAATTGTGGTCAATTTGGCTGGATAACGGATGCCAAAGGCTATCGTTATGTCACTATTGATCCTCTCTCTGCTAATCATTGGCCAGAAATGCCCGTTTTCTTGTATGAATTAGCTCAGTCAGCAGCATCTGAAGCAGGCTATAGTGATTTTAAACCGGATAGCTGTATCATCAATCGCTATGTCTGTGGGGCAAAAATGGCTTTACACCAAGATATTGATGAAAAAGATTTTTCTGCTCCGATTGTCTCTTTGTCATTAGGCATACCCGCCATATTCTTATTTGGTGGACTTACTCGCCAAGACAAGGTAACTAAAATTCCACTCTTTCATGGTGATGTTATTGTCTGGGGCGGGCAGGATAGATTGCGTTTTCATGGTATCGCGCCAATCAAAGCAGCCACTCATGACAAAGTGGGTGATGTCAGAATCAATCTTACTTTTAGGAAGGCAGGATGAGCACACTGATCCGCAACAGCTAACAATAGCGTCATTATGATAGCTGTTTTGATATTTAATAAATGCACGTATCTATCTGAATAAATTAACTATTATCGTTATAGTTAATAAAGTTAAAGCAATGAGTTCACCATACTTTTATAAACAGCCTATATTCTGCGTCACTTACCTAAACTATCGGGTGTATTAATACATGAAGGGCTTAATTTTAGCGATCTCAGCCTATACAATTTGGGGATGTTTTCCGCTTTATTTTAACTATTTAAGCACCGTCTTACCGGTAGAAGTACTGTCACATCGTGTGATTTGGTCGCTATTTGCTACTTTAATACTTGCTGTGGTTTTGCAGAGAGTGAACAAGTTAGTTGAAGCCTTGCACGATCGTAAAATTATTGTTTGGTTAGCATTATCTTCTCTATTGATAGCAATCAATTGGCTTGTTTATATTTGGGCCATTAGTCATCATCGTATAGTGGAATCAAGCCTTGGCTATTTTATTACGCCATTAGTCAGCCTTATTTTAGCTCGTATCGTTTTTAAAGAACGGTTGGATAGCTTACAAGTGTGGGCTGGCATCATTGCACTTATTGCTATCCTATGGGAAGTTGTTAGCCTAGGACAACTTCCATGGATCAGCCTCGTTTTATCGACAGCATTTGCACTTTATGGTGTTGTTAGAAAAATGTGCCCAGTAGACGGTTTGAGTGGTCTTACAATAGAAACGCTATGGTTACTTCCTTTTGCGTTGCTCTGGATTGGTTGGCAAGAGCAACAAGTGCCAAGTGGTCTAGCATTTGCTCATGATCTTAACTTAAGCTTGTTACTAATAGGCTCAGGCATCATTACAGCGTTACCCTTAGTCTTATTTGCGATGGCGACGCGTTTAATTGATTTGTCGATCGTTGGTTTTATTATGTATATCAATCCAACCATGCAATTTTTGATAGGTGTATTTGTACTCAATGAGGCCTTTCCAACAGAACGTATCGTTACATTCGGTTTGATTTTACTGGCCCTGATTTTATTTATGATCGGAATGTGGCGAAATAGCCAACATAAGCTCAGGCAAGTCAATGTTGATTAGAGACTAAATACACTTAAAATGCCGCCCAGATTTGTCCAACTAGACAAGGCCTTATATAAGCCAACGACACTATCACCATCAGCATCGTTTTCGAGTCCCATTGCCATTCCAATACCTGCCCAGCCACCAATACCTGACACAATAGAGATAAATTGCTGGCCGTTATGTTTATAGGCATTAACATTGGCAATAATTCCAGACGGGGTTTTAAATCGCCATAATTCTCTGCCGGTTTGAGCATCAACAGCTTTAATATAACCTTCTAAGGTGCCGTAGAATACGAGATCAGAAGCAGTAGCTAAAGCACCTGACCAGACTGAAAAACGTTCTGGATTTGACCAGACAATTTTGCCTTCGCGTGCCTCCCAAGCAATGAAGTTACCGAGATGTGTGCTGTTGGGTGCAGGGTACATATTCAATGTGGCACCAACATACGGTTGACCAGATACAAATTCAACTTCAAATGGTTCATAGTCCATACATATGTGATTAGTCGGCACATAAAACAAGCCTGTGCGAGGCGAATAAGCCGCAGGCTGTTGATTTTTAGAGCCAAGTGCAGCAGGGCAGATCCCGCTAGTCACTTCATCTTCACCATTATAATCCGGCGAATATTTCATAACGCGGTCATGGCGACCTGTTGTCAAATCAACACCATTTGACCAATTTACTGACGGATCAAACTTATCCGCGAGCAGTAATTCGCCTGAGATCCGATCTAAGGTGTAAGCAAAGCCATTACGATCAAAGTGGACAGCTAGTTGCCTCATTTTATGATTGATCTTCTGGTCAACTAAAATCACTTCATTAACACCGTCATAATCCCACTCATCATGCGGTGTCATTTGATAGATCCAGCTAGCAACACCGGAATCGAGATTGCGTGCAAACAATGACATTGTCCATTTATTATCACCAGGGCGTTGAACTGGATTCCAAGTTGATGGATTGGCGGTGCCATAGTAAAACTGATTCAAGTCAGGATCATACGAAAACCAACCCCAGGTAACACCACCACCAATTTTCCATTGATCGCCTTGCCATGACTTTAATGACGAATCTTTGCCAACAGGCTTTAGCATAGATAGCGTTTTATTAGGATCAACCAACATCTCCGCATCTGGCCCTGTGCTGTAAGCTTTATATTGACTATTTCCATCTAGGTCATAGGCTTGAATATAACCACGAATGCCATACTCGCTACCTGAAATACCCACTAGCACTTTGTCTTTGAATACAAATGCTGCTCCGGTGCTGGTTGCGCCTAGCATGGGATCATCACGTTTGTCTGACCAGATAGGCTTACCCGTATTCACATCTAAAGCAATTAAGGTTGTATCTGCTTGATTTAAAAAAATCTTGCCATCACCATAAGCTAAACCACGGTTGACCGTGTCACAGCACATAAAGGGTACCGTTTCATCGTAGCGTTGTTTGGGTTCATATTTCCATTTGATTGCACCATCGTTATCCAAATCAAGCGCATAAACTGTATTAGGAAAGGGGGTGTGCACATACATAGTATTGCCAATGATCAGCGAATTACCTTCATGACCACGCAGAATACCCGTTGAAAATGACCAAGCCATTTTAAGACTGTCGACATTGTCTTTATTAATCTGAATCAATTTACTGTAACGCTGATTATTGTAATTACCAGCAGCCATCGCCCAATTGCTTTCGTTTGATTGGAGAATAGCAAGTTCATCTGCCATAACGAGATAAGGTGTTGTTAATGTCAACAGGGCTAATGGTAATAGTTTTAATTTCATTGTGATTACTTAGGATTTAATAAAGTGCATAACATAAGAATTGTAGTGTCGTATGTTATACAATACCGTCTCTTTTTACACATCCAAGCAAATAAAACTGAGTAAACATGACCGGACAAACATTCTCTCAAGACTATATCGACCAATGCCAAAAAGCAGCAGAAGAGGGCAATGTTATCGCTCAAAATACATTGGGATTTCTGTATTTAAATGGTCAAGGTGTCGACAAAAACTATCAACAGGCTGTTGCTTGGTTTTTCAAAGCAGCAAATAAAGCCTATGCACCGGCACAGTTTAATTTAGCGATCATGTATAAATTAGGTCAGGGTGTTGAGCAAAACCATTCTGAATCAATTAAATGGATGCAATTTGCGGCTAATCAAAACCATGCTGAAGCTCAAACTAATCTGGGAAATATGTATTACCAAGGTTTAGCCGTCATGCAGGATTATGAAATGGCATATATGTGGTGGTCATTAGCCGAGCAAAATGGTGCCAATGATATTGAACACACGAGAGCAGAGCTTAAAAAGAAGATGACTCCATCACAGTTACACAATGCGCAACAAGCTATCAAACAATGGTCTTTAAAACACTAAAAGATTAGCTCAGGTTAGTGATTTTGCCAGTTCTAATAAAGCTGTTGTTTGTTGACTGATCTGAAGACGTATTGTTGGATTTAACGTTGATATCCAGCGTTCAGGAATGGCATTAACGCCATATTTAGCGCCAGCAAGCATACCGGCAAGTGCGCCAGTGGTATCGGCATCACCACCTTGATTTACCGTTGAAACCACACAGTTCTCAAAACTATCAGTATTAAAAAAGTAATGCAGCACGGTCTGAACTGTATCGACAATATAGCCTGTCGTTTTGCCGGGATAGGGTGTGAATGTAAATTCTGGATACAGTTGTAACAGTCGACTAGTTTCTGGTTCAACACTTTGCAGATCACCATTAATTAAATGTTTTACCATTCGTCCTAAGCTCAATGTCGCTTGATCGGATAAGGCATTATTATGAGTAAGATGATTTTGCTCACAACTCCATTGTTCAAATAAATCATCACGATATAACGTCGCTAACACCACAGGTAGATTACGTACACAGGCGCTATTACCTGCTTCGAATTCGTTTTCTGGCCCAGATAGCTCACCCGTATTTTTGTAACGACGAATACCACGCAAACAGGTATCACCAATATCAGTTGGATTAGAATTCAACCAAAGTAAGAACTGATCAGCGACCGCTTTAAGATCCCAACCTTGCGTATCAATTAATGCCTGACCAAGTGCCAAAGTCATCTCAGTATCATCCGTGACCGATCCTGGTTTTAAACTTAACCAGCCACCCCCTATGATTTCCTTATGCACACCATATTGCTCGCGTATAGCTGAAGCCTGCATAAATTCAACAGTAGTTCCCAATGCATCACCACAGGCAAAACCTAAATAGGCGCCCAAAGCCTTGTCTACACGTTGTGTTGTAGCTGAAGTCATTTTAATAAGGATGAGGCTTGCTACCATCATCTCGAAGACAGTAGGACAATGGCTGATTGTGGCAAAACAATTCTGTTATAAAACGCATGATTTTTAACATATATTCCCTTGCGATTATGTAAACGTGGCTACTATTTATGGAGATAGTAGTTTCAATGACCATGATCATATCGTTCTAACAAAGCTGCCTGCATTGATCAGGATCATGAAGTTGTCACAATATCGAAGAGGAATATATTTACGAATATAACGCACTGATAAAGGTGACTTTATGTCATATAGTTGTGTTAGGCTTAGGACTAAGTACTGACATGATTATTCTTAAATAAAGGACATACAGTAATGACTCAGACTCTTCTTGCCGTAAGTGGAATAGGTCCAGCAACAGCAGTGTTGCTAGCCAAGCACGGTATTAAAACAGCCAATGATTTAGCAAACAGTGATGTTGACCAGTTAGTTGCAATCCCCGGGTTTTCATATCTTCGAGCAGCACACGTTATTGAACGTGCTCGCGAAGCTGTTAGTGAGTCAGAGACAACAAAAACACCAGTAAAAAAAGCTAAAGTTAAGAAAGACAAGAAAGACAAGAAAGACAAGAAAGACAAGAAAGACAAGAAAGACAAGAAAGACAAGAAAGACAAGAAAGACAAGAAAGACAAGAAAGACAAGAAAGACAAGAAAGACAAGAA
>JBFIJJ010000005.1:0-26613 GCA_041600795.1 Methylophagaceae bacterium
ACTTCTGGTGAATATTTTTCGAGTACATCACGTACCGTGAAAAAATTACCCAATGATTTAGACATTTTTTCATCATCTATTCGCACGAAGCCATTGTGCATCCAATAATTGACTGATTGGCAGCCATGTGCACCTTCGGATTGAGCTATTTCATTTTCATGATGCGGGAATTGTAAATCTTGACCGCCACCATGAATATCAAAGTGTTCACCCAAACAGCGAGAAGACATTGCCGAACATTCAATATGCCAGCCAGGACGACCTCGACCCCATGGTGATTCCCAAGCTGGTTCGTCAGGTTTAGCTGCTTTCCATAAAACAAAGTCTAAGGGATCATTTTTAGCTTCATTGACAGCAACACGCTCACCCGCACGTAACTCATCAAGTTGACGACCAGAAAGCTTGCCATAGCCCTCAAATTGACTGACATCATAGTAAACATCACCATTATCCGATGCATACGCAAAGTCTTTTACAATAAGCGTTTCGATCATGGCAATAATGTCAGCCATTGATTCAGTAGCTTTCGGTTCTTGATCGGGTCTAATCACACCTAAAGCATCGGCATCCTGATGCATTTCTGCAATAAACCGTTCAGTCAAATCATGGATTTCTTCGCCATTTTCATTGGCCCGTGCAATGATCTTATCGTCTATATCGGTAATATTACGAATGTAAGTTACGTCGTACCCACTGGCGCGTAAGTAACGTGTGACCACATCAAACACCACCATAACGCGAGCATGACCAACATGGCATAAGTCATACACTGTCATGCCACAGACATACAATTTGACCTTGCCAGGCTCTATTGGAGTGAAAACTTCTTTCTTTTTAGTCAGGCTGTTATGAATTTGCAACATGTGATGTTCAATCTTTGGACATTAATGGTTAGAGAAAGACTTCAAAATCAATGAAATCAGTAACATTGTGCTTGGTACAAAATCAAGTTTTGTCGTCATAGCGCGTATTTTACGTCATGTTAACAGTTAAAAGTAGCTCCAACTCTCCACTTAAAACGTTAATTGCACTATCATGTATCGTTTCATTGTTGATTATTGGAACCAAAACGTTATGAAACCCCTATTCCGCTATTTGGCACCATTATTTTTAGCAGCGCTATCATTTTCTGTTCATGCACAAGGAGACACTGTCTTGACACACGTTAAACTCGAAACAAATCACGGAAATATCGTGATTGAACTTAATTCTGAAAAAGCGCCAAACACCGTTGCGAACTTTTTAAGCTATGTTGAAGATGGTTTCTATAACGGTACTATCTTTCATCGTGTCATTAAAGATTTCATGATTCAAGGCGGCGGTTTTACAGAAGATTTTGTACAAAAAAAACCTAAAGCACCTATTAAAAACGAAGCAAATAACGGTTTAAGCAATGTAACTGGCTCTGTTGCAATGGCTCGTACCGGGGACCCACATTCTGCCACCGCTCAGTTTTTTATCAATACCGTTGATAATAATTTCCTCGATTTCCGTGGTGAAAATGGCCCTGCCTGGGGTTATGCAGTTTTCGGTAAAGTTATTGAAGGTATGGATGTTGTTAATGATATTCGTGGCGTAGCCACTGGTAGCAAAGGCCCACACCAAGATGTGCCTACTGAAAATGTAGTCATCATCAGTGCTTCTGTTGTCGAATAACTATTTGCTTACTAACACGCCCTAGTTTTAGGGCGTGTGTAAATAGCACAGATTTATGTCCACATTATTTATTTCTGACTTACATTTAAGTCCAGACAACCACGACTTAATTAATCTAACCATCAATTTTCTTGCACAAGAAACAAAAGATGTTCAAAAACTCTATATTCTTGGTGATTTATTCAATACTTGGTTAGGCGACGATCTGATCCCTGCAGAGTTTGAACCATTAATAACACAACTCCAACAACTCTATAAAAATGGCATAACTGTTTATTTAATGGTCGGTAATCGTGACTTTATGTTGGGTAAGCAATTTGCTGTTCGTACAGGCTGTAAACTTATCGACGATCCGTTCGTCATTGATTTATACGGTACCCAAACTTTATTAATGCATGGTGATAGCTTATGTATTGATGATGTGTCTTATCAACGCTATCGACGCTGGACACGTTCAAAGCTTTTACAGTGGTGTTTTTTGCATCTCTCAGCAAAATATCGTCTCGGTATTTCAGATAAGATCAAAGACAAAAGTCGAGAACAAAAGCAATTCAAATCAGCCATGATTATGGATGTGAATCAAGATGAAGTGGTTGAGATCATGTCACAATTCAATGTAACGCAATTAATACATGGTCACACTCATAGGCCGAATTTTCACCAGCTCAGCGTAAATGGCAAGCCGGCACGACGCATTGTTCTGGGGGATTGGGATAATCACATTAGCTTTTTAAAATGCGATAATCAACACGTCACATTGGTCGATCATCGCATTAGCAAAGAAGCTAGTATTTTATAACTTAGCTTTGGCTGCACGCTCATCTAATAACTGTTTTAATCGTTCTGGTGGTACATAACCGGGTAGCACCTCACCACTTTCTAAAAACAGTGCTGGTGTACCATTCACACCTAAACGTCGACCAATTTCATACTCGGCTCTGACTGGGGCATCACAGATTTCTGATGTCACTTCTTTACCATTTTTTGCATCGGTCAATGCCTGATGACGATCTTTAGCACACCACACTTCAACCGCTTTATCATATGATGCAGAATCAATACCTGTGCGAGGGAAAGCCATATAACGAATACGAATGCCCAAATCGTTATACTCGTTGATTTGTTGATGTAGCTTACGACAATAACCGCAATCAATATCGGTAAAGACGGTTAATGTATATTTAGTTTTCTTTGGCTCATAAACAATCATATCGCTTTCATCTAAATTAGCGAGTGTTTGCTTACGCATATCGGTACGCTTAGCTTCAGTGACATTTTTGCGTGTCTCTAATGAGATAACATCTCCTTGAAACACATAACGACCATCAGCTGAAAAATAAATAATTTCGCCATTAATAATCGTTTCATATAAGCCCGTATTATCAAGTTTAGTCACACTATCGATTTTTACGCCCGGCATGATCGATTCAAATAATGCTTTTTTATCATCGCTATCCGAAGCAAAAGCCATGCTAGTCCATAATAAAACTGCTATCGATAAAATGTGTCGCTTGAACATGGGTAGTCCTTAATCTCTAAAATTATTAAATTGTAAAGGCATTTCAATATCATCATTGCCTCTAAGCAAGGCCATTACACCTTGCAAATCATCTCGTTTTTTACCAGTAACACGAACACTTTCACCTTGAACTGCAGCTTGCACTTTAGCTTTACTTTCTTTTATCAATTTGACTATTTTACGGGCCAGATCACTGTCGATACCTTCTCGCACAATCACTTCCTGCTTACGCATTTTACCGTTACCGACTGAATCTTTAACATCAAGACAGCGTACCTCAATGCCACGTTTGGATAATTTCATACGTAAGATATCTAGGATCTGCTCTAATTGAAAATCACTATCCGCATGTAATGTCAGTGACTTATTCGACTGTTCGACTCGAGAATCAGTTCCACGAAAATCAAAACGATTGCCAATTTCACGATTAGCTTGATCTACCGCATTGGTTAATTCATGTTTATCAATTTCTGACACAATATCAAAGGAAGGCACGTTCTAACTCCTATCAACTAGTTTAAGCGCGATAGTTTATCATCAAATCTGCATTTAACCTCGAGGATGATGAATTGCATGCATACTTTTTAAACGTTCCTTGGCCACATGTGTGTAGATTTGTGTTGTAGACAAATCTGCATGACCAAGTAAAAGTTGTACTACTCTTAAATCAGCACCGTGATTGAGTAAATGTGTGGCAAAAGCATGGCGTAATGTATGCGGTGACAATGCTTTATGAATATCCGCTTGTTTAGCATAACGTTTTATTAAATACCAAAATGCCTGTCTGGTCATTGCTTTGCCACGATTTGTTGGAAATAAATCATCAGTAACCATTGCTTTAAGCAAGGCTGGCCTAGCATCAATTAAGTAGTCATGTAACCATTGCAAAGCAATCTCACCAAGCGGTACTAGGCGCTCTTTATTACCTTTACCTATACACCGTATTAAACCTTGTCTCAGATTAACTTGTTCGACTTTCAACGTCACCAGTTCTGAGACACGAAGTCCAGTGGCATAGAGCACTTCAAGCATAGTTCTGTCACGCAATCCTAATGACTGCTTGATGTCAGGTTGAGCTAATAAGTCTTCTACTTCTAGTTCGGTCAAACTTGCTGGCAGACTGCGGCCCAAGCGTGGTGATTCAATTTGGGCTGTAGGATCAGAATCGCGTAGTTCTTCACGACATAAATAGCGATAAAAACGCCTGAGGCTCGATAATAATCTGGCCTCACTTCGGACTTTGCGCCCATCTCGCATTCGAGCATGTTGATAACGTTGAATATCTTGTCGACTTACCTCAACCAAGTCGATATCAAACTGGCGTAACCAGCCTGAAAAAGCCAGTAAATCACGTTGATAAGCTTCGACTGTATTTTTACTTAAGCCTGATTCTAACCATAATGAATCCAGAAAGGCTTGCAAATAACGTGGTTCATTAATTTTTGAGTTTGTCATAAATTAAAACTAGATGATTTAATGAGCGTAACCATAACAGTCTAGCAAGCTAAAACAAAAAAAGGGTATGACCAATCAAGGTCATACCCTTTTTTATTAATCAAAAGAGACCGAGATACGGTCTCTATTTGACTAAGATAATTTTTCTTTGATACGTGCAGCTTTACCAGTAAGTTCACGTAAGTAGTATAGTTTCGCGCGACGAACATCACCACGACGAATAACTTGTACACTAGCAATTGCTGGGCTGTGTGATTGGAAAACACGCTCTACACCAACGCCATTTGAAATTTTGCGAACTGTAAATGCAGAATGTAAACCACGGTTACGTTTTGCAATAACGATACCTTCGAACGCTTGTTCACGTTCACGGTCACCTTCTTTGATTTTTACTTTTACAACAACAGTATCACCTGAAGAAAATGCAGGAATGTCCTGTCTCATTTGTTCAGCATTTAGCTGTTCAATAATATTACTCATTGTTCTACTCCAACTTCTTCCTGCCCATATTCGGCAATAAATTGTTCTAATAACGCTTTCTGCTCATCTGATAATGCATCCATTATCAATAAGTCAGGCCGCCGTAACCACGTTCGTCCCAAAGACTGTTTAAGACGCCACTTTCGTATCGCCTCATGATCACCACCTAGAAGTACCTCCGGCACCATCTGTTGTGATAATCGTTCTGGACGCGTGTAGTGTGGATGATCTAAAAGACCCGCCATAAAAGAATCTTGCAAAGCAGACTCTTCATCACCCAATACGCCCGGTAACAATCTTGCCAGACCATCAATCATGACCATTGCAGCAAGCTCACCACCACTGAGAACATAGTCACCAATCGACCATTCCTCATCTATATTTTGTTCTATCAGACGTTCATCAATACCTTCATAACGTCCTGCAACAAAGATCATTGCTTCTCTTGTTGCTAATTCTTGCAAACCTTGTTGGTCTAATTTTCGACCTTGTGGCGATAAATACGCCACTTTGGTTTGCTGACCTAATTGTAACTTGGCAGCTTCAATAGCACCTTGCAATGGTTCGACTTTCATCACCATGCCAGGCCCACCGCCATAAGGCCTATCATCTACTGTTCGATGTTTATCCTGAGTAAAATCTCGCGGATTCCAATAGTCTAGTGTTAATTTGTGCTGCGTTACCGCACGACCTGTTACACCATACTGTGTTATTGCATCAAACATTTGAGGAAACAAAGAGACCACACCTATACGCATGATTTTGTCACCTCAATAATCTAACTCCCAATCAACTCGGATAAGTTTATTATCCAAATCGACTTCTTGAACAATCTCTTCCAATACAAATGGAATCAATCGTTCAGTCTTATTTTCTTTATCTTGAACGACAAGCACATCATGAGCACCTGTTTCAAGCAAACTATCAACCTGCCCTAACACGTTATCATGCAGATTAATAACAGTAAGACCTATTAGCTGAGACCAATAAAATTCATCTTGCTTAGTAGGTTTCATCTGTTGTCTGGTGATTGCAAGTTCAGAGCCAATTAATGGCATCGCTTGATCAGGGTCGGTAACACCGTCTATCCCCATCACTATGCCTTTGCCCTGAATGCGTCCACCTGACACTTTCAATTCTACCCACTCACCTTTACGTGAAATATATAAGGGTGAGTACGTCAAAATATTTTCTTTGGGATCGGTAAATGAAAACACTTTCACCCACCCTTTTACCCCAAAGGCGCCAGATATTTTACCGACCGGGACAAACTCCTCGGAAGCACTCATAACTGTTCGCCTTAAACTCTAACGCAGATTTATGCTGCAGCTTGAGCTTGTTGAATTAACTGTGTAACACGTTCTGTAGTTTGAGCACCTTCACTGATCCAGTGAGTAATGCGCTCCATATCTAAACGTAAACGCTCTTCATTACCTTGTGCTACAGGGTTAAAAAAACCGACACGTTCGATGCAACGACCATCACGTTTGCTACGTGAATCTGTTACTACCACAGTGTAATAAGGACGCTTTTTAGCGCCACTACGAGACATTCTAATTTTTACCATATTGTTGCCTGTTGGAAAACTGGACTGAAAAACAGAAGCATTTTACGCACTTATCTAGCGTTTGAAAAGCTTAACTTGACTTTATCTTTAGAAAGGCATGCCACCGCCCATAGGAAACTTGCCGCCCAAGCCACGCATCATCTTAGCTAAACCACCTTTCTGGCTCATTTTTTTCATCATTTTTTGCATCTGAGCAAACTGTTTGAGCAATCGATTCACATCCTGAATTTGTGTACCAGACCCCGCTGCAATACGTTTTTTGCGTGAGCCTTTGATAATATCAGGACGCTGACGTTCGCGCTTTGTCATAGAATTAATGATGGCTTCAAGTTTACCCATTTCTTTATCATTAACTTGTTGTTTGGCGGCAGCTGGAATATTCGACATGCCAGGCATTTTCTCCAGCATTGAACCAATGCCGCCCATTTTACCCATTTGTCTAAGTTGATCGCGGAAATCTTCTAAATCAAAACTTTTGCCACTTTTTAGTTTACCGGCTAACTTTTCAGCTGAGCCTTGATCCATCTTACGTTGGGCTTCTTCAACCAGTGATAAAACGTCGCCCATACCTAAAATTCGTGATACCACACGATCTGGATGGAACAATTCTAAGGCAGCTGTTTTTTCACCTACCCCCATGAATTTAATCGGTTTACCTGTGATATAGCGAATTGATAGCGCCGCGCCACCGCGGGCATCACCGTCGGTTTTGGTTAAAATGACACCGGTAAGCGGCAAGGCTTCATTAAATGCCTTCGCCGTATTGGCCGCATCTTGCCCGGTCATACTGTCGACAGTAAATAATGTCTCGATCGGATTAATTGCCGCATGTATACGTTTAATTTCTGACATCATGTCATCATCAACATGTAAACGTCCGGCAGTATCAATAATCACAACATCAATGAATTGTAGTTTTGCTTGTGCTATCGCTGCTTGTGCTATCGCAACAGGATCTTGATCGGCCTGACTCGGAAAAAAGTGTGCATCAACTTCATTAGCTAAGGTTTTTAGCTGTTCAATCGCAGCAGGACGATACACGTCAGCGCTGGCGACCATCACCGATTTTTTCTGAGTTTCTTTAAGCCAACGTGCTAATTTTGCAACGCTTGTTGTCTTACCCGCACCTTGTAGACCTGCCATTAAAATCACTGCAGGCGGTTGTGTATTTAGGTTGAGTGTTTCATTAGCTTCGCCCATAACCGCAACAAGTTCATCATTGACGATCTTGATCAGCGCTTGGCCTGGCGTCAAGCTTCGTAAAACATCTTGACCTGTTGCTCGCTCTTTAACTTTATCAACAAACTCACGCACAACAGGAAGTGCAACATCAGCTTCAAGCAAAGCCATTCGCACTTCTCGTAAGGTATCTTTAACATTATCTTCTGTGATTCGACCTTGGCCACGAAGCTTTTGAAGCGTACTACCTAGTCTTTCACTCAAACTATCAAACATGGTTCACCTTAAAACTTATGAGTTTTGCCGATACTTCGGCTTGAATAACTGTGCCATTATAGCTCATATTATTAGCAGGATTGTGTTTACATCGTTTATCATGATCAACACTTAACACATGTAACTTAAAAATATTATTTAGGAAGAATTACCATGGCTCTGGCTAATGCATTAGCTATTTTGCTTTACTTAAGCTGCAGCGTGATATTGATACGACTGTTTTTACAAAAATCTCAAACAGTACCTCCCCGTTTCCTTTCTGCAGGAATGCTAGGCCTGCTCGCGCTAATCTTTCATGCAAGTGACATCTTTTTCACCATGAAACATCTTGGTGGCTGGGATTTAGGTTTATTCACAACATTAACGATTGCATCATGGTTGATGGCTTTTTTAGCTTTCTTATTCGGTTTGCGTTCTTCTTCTGCTCATCCAGGCATTGTTATCTATCCATTAACAATAATTACGCTGGTATTAAAAGAAAGTTTACCAAGTGAACATGCCACGACATTGATGGATCCTGCTCTTGAGTGGCATATCTTACTGTCACTTGCCGCTTATAGCCTGTTCACTTTAGCAGCGTTGCAGGCACTTGTTCTCTTATTTCAGGAAAGACAATTACGTCAGCACCATGTTAATGGTTTTTTTAGAAGACTTCCGCCATTACAGACTATGGAAAGAGGCCTATTTCAGCTGCTTATTTCTGGCTTTATTCTACTATCAGTTGGACTAATTACCGGTGCTATCTTTATCGAAGATTTGTTTGCACAACATCTTGTTCACAAAACAGTATTATCATTAGTTGCATGGTGTGTATTTGCCACATTATTATGGGGTCGCAAACAACATGGTTGGCGTGGTACAACAGCCGTAAAATGGACACTTATAGGATTTACTTTTCTTGTTATGGCATATCTAGGAACAAAGCTGGTTTTAGAATTTATTCTTGTGCCAGCAAATTAAATCATCATGCTTGAATCCACATCACTGACGGTCTTATTTCTGATACTTTTTGTCTTGTTGTTATGCTCAGCTTTTTTTTCTGGGTCAGAAACAGCATTGATGTCACTCAATCGCTATCGTCTTAGACATCTAGAGACAGAAGGCCATGCTGGCGCAATACGGGCCAGTCAGTTATTAGACCGCCCTGATAGATTAATTGGCCTAATCCTATTAGGTAATAATTTCGTTAATATTTTTGCCTCAGCTATCGCCACCATTATCGGTGTCAAATTGTATGGTGAAAATGGGATTGTTATAGCAACCTTTGCACTGACCTTAATTGTGCTGCTGTTCGCAGAAGTTACGCCTAAAACATTGGCAGCACTGCACCCAGAAGGCGTGGCTTTTCCTGCAAGTTTTATTTTAAAACCACTACTATTTCTACTTTATCCCTTAGTCTGGTTCACCAATGGCATAACAAATAGATTACTTGGACTTTTTGGCATATCTGCTGAAGAAACGTCATCTGTAGCAATCAATAGTGATGAGCTACGTGTAGCGTTAATGGAAGCAGGCAGCATTATTCCGAAACGCCATAAAAAAATGTTGGTCAGTATTCTTGATCTGGAAAAAGTCACCGTTGATGATGTTATGGTGCCACGTAATGAAATTGAAGGCCTAGATATCAATGGTTCTCTACCCGATATCATTAAGCAACTTTCATATTGCAATAGCACCAGACTACCAGTCTATGAAGACGATATGGATCACTGTATTGGCATCTTACATGTCAGAAAAGCCATGCATCTACTTGCTCAAAATAACCTGACCAAAGACACATTAAATGGCATTATCAAACAGGCTTATTTTGTTCCTGAAGGCACGCCTTTAAATAATCAATTGATCCAATTTCAGCGTCACCGTCGTCGTACAGGTCTCGTTGTAGATGAATATGGTGAAATAATTGGTTTAATTACACTTGAAGATATCTTTCGTGAAATAGTCGGTGAGTTTACGGCTGATTTGATTGATGAAGATAAGGACATTCATCCACAAGATGATGGTAGCTTTTTGATTAATGGTACCGCCAATATTCGAGAAGTTAATCGAAATAATCATTGGGACTTGCCAACTGATGGTCCCAAAACTATCAATGGCCTCATTCTGGAACTACTTGAAAGTATTCCTGATCCTGGCGTCAGTTTACGTGTTGAAGACTATGTTATTGAAGTTGTTCAAACTGCGAATAATGTCATCAAAACCGTTCGAATCCGTAAGGTTGCTGAGGAAGAGGAAACTAACTGATGTCTAACCCGTTGCGACTTAAAGCCTGTGGGTTATCTGAGATCGATTACAGTTCATTAAAATCGATGCTTAGACTTGCAAATTCATTATTAAATCATCCATGGATTTTGGTCGATGATGCAGATGCTGATCTTACTATTTTTTCATTAGAGACTGAACAAGGACAATCAGCTTGGCAACAGCATCAAACTGGCTTTTCAGGCATCTTAACGACAGATATAAATCTAAAACAAGAAGCCGATATAATTCTTAAAAAGCCATTACGCACTAGAAACTTTTCTGATGCACTGAATAAAATCGAAAGCAAAAAGAAGTTCTCAGATCAAGCTCAAAAAGTAGCTAAGATCACTGAAAAAGAACCAATAAAACCAGAAAAAGAAAATAAACCATCATTTTTTAGTGCGCTCTCAAAAAAACTGACTGGCAAGAAAGAACCCGCGCCCGATTTACCCTCACTCACACTCTATTTACCTGAAGTAAGAGATCACAGTCCAGACACAATTCTCGATCCCAATCTGCTTAAACAGTGGCTAGATGGTTTACCGGAAAATGATGTCGATAAAATCACTACCGCAATATTAGGGCATATCGTTCCACTTAATCGATCAAAGCTCTCTGCCGATGCTCGTTTAGCATTATTGGACATCTACAGAATTCCAATCAGTAATTTGATCTTTAATAGAGACATCAATGCTATTAATAAAGAAATTAATTCTCCCGCAGAATTCTTGCGTTCGATCAAAGCACTAAGTCAGTTATTAGATGAATTAGCCATTGGTTACAAAATTATTATCAATGAGAAATATCAGCAAGGTGAGCGTCCGAATTCAAACGATGCTTTTTTAGTTGCGATTATTCGAGCAAGTGAAATGATAGGTTTGTTAATTGTTCACGCTTATCGCTATTATCGATCTGCTCCAACTAATAGCCTTCATGAATTACATCAGCTTTATATTTATTGCGAAGCAAGTAACACGACGGTTAAAACTATTAACTCAAAATCGCTCAGTGCACCAGTTTCGTTTCAACATTACTATTGCCAAATCATTTTAACGGGTATCAGCGATCCATACAGTCTGCCCAAGTATGAGGTATTTAGACTATTCAAGTTAATGGATTCAATGGCTGATAAAGTTGTTCTTAGCCCACTAAGTGAAAAACAAAAGCAATCTCCAGCAGGCTTTCTAGGAAGAGGTAGCTTTTGTGTTGATTGTTCTGGTGATCAATTACCTATTGCTATCAACAAAACGCCAGATAGGCTTCGTGCATCTGAGCTCACTAGAGTGTTCAGTACGCACGTTGTTTTGGAAGATATTGAACAGATCTTTAAGAAATATGCAAACACTAATCGTGGCGGCTATGATCTCGATTTTAAATTATTGAAAAAAATTATCCCCCAAATCAATTCTACTTATGAGCGAAAATATCAAAGACTCCCTATCGTAAAACATCGCCCTATTCACCTGTCATATGGTGTCAATTCAACTTATTCACACCTTCAATTAGAAGATGGTAATGACTTTATTGAATGGCATTTAATGAATGAAGGAACTCTGGGCATGATGGTAAGTCGAGATAGTGATAGTAATCGACGACTCAATATTGATGAACTCGTTGGATTATTTGAACCAGGTCAACCAGCACAACTTGCGACGATTCGTTGGTTACATACTGATAATAATGAAACGAGTTTATTGGGTTTAGAAATTCCTAAAGGCGAACCAACAGCCGTGACATTTACTGCTGATGGAGAAACTCAAATACTATATGGGTTATTATTGCCTGAAAACAAAGATGCAAAACGAGTCAGGTCGATGATTGTTGAAAAAGGTGTTTATTCTAAAAATCGAATTTTACGCCTAAAACAAGATGATCAAACTTATGTCATAAAAGTCGATGAGCTGATGGTAAACGGTTTCAATTACGAGCAATTTAGTTATAACGTCTTAGCAGATAAAAAAGAGCCGCAGAGAAGATAGCTCACCGAATAGATAAATAGGGAAAGTAATAATGCGTACAGTATTCAAATTAGTTAGCCTCGTTGTAGTGCTAATCATCGCCGGCCTGATCGCCATCCCATTTGTAGTTGATCCGAATGACTACAAACAACAAATATCTGATCAAGTTGAAAAAGCCACGGGACGACAACTGACCTTACAAGGTGACATTGGCCTGTCCGTATTTCCATGGATTGCATTAAAATTAGGCCCTCTATCACTTAGCAATGCTAAAGGCTTTAACGCTGATCCATTTGCCAAAGTTGAGGCCGCTGAAATTCGCATAAAATTAATGCCTCTACTCCAAAAACAATTAGAGATGGATACTGTCATCCTTGATGGTCTAGAGCTTAATCTAGAAAAAAATAAAGCAGGTGTCACCAATTGGGATGATTTAGCGAGTTCTGATAAAAAAACGGCTTCGCAACAACCTGCAACTGCTTCAAATAATACTGGTGGTCCAGCGCTTGCAGCAATTACCATTGCAGGTGTCAAACTCACTAACGCCAATATCCTTTGGTCTGATGCCAGTACCGGGCAAAATGTTCGTTTAGAAAAATTTAATCTGAATACTGATCCTCTTAGTCCTGGCAAACCAACTGCTGTCGATATGGATTTTAGTCTGATTAGCACCAAACCAGAGGCCTCAGTTCATGTTGCACTTGATTCTAAGGTAATGGTTGACCTTGATAAGCAGCACTATGCATTATCAGATCTAACATTAAAAACTCAGGCTGAAGGTAAAGAATTGCCCTTTACTACAGCAGATGTTGAATTGTCTGGTGACATTAACGCTGACATGATAAAGCAACTGGTTACTATTAATAATCTAGTACTTGCAGCTAAAGTAAACAAAGAACAACAGGCTATTGATGCCAAATTTACAACTAACATAACGACAAATCTTTCAACTCAACAAACCCAGCTAAAAGCGGTTGATTTATCTGCAACTATCACAGATCCAAATCTGCCAACAGGTAAAGCTGAAGTTAAGCTAACTGCAGATATTGCAGCCGATATGCAGAAACAAACTCTAAACCTGTCAGCACTTGCGCTAGAAGTGTATGACTTAATCATTAATGCTGATGTATCAGCGAGCAAAATATTGTCTGATAACCCCGCATTTGCTGGCAAACTGAACGTTAAGCCATTTAATCTTCGTCAATTAGCTAAAGAATTAGCAATTGAGCTTCCTGTGATGGCTGATGATTCAACTCTAGAGCTTGTTCAACTTGATACTGATTTTACTGGTTCAAGTAAAAACGTTGATGCAAAACAACTCAAATTAACACTCGATCAAACTAATCTCACCGGCCAATTTGCAGTGACAGATTTTGCTAAATCCTCACTTAAATTTGCGTTAGTCATAGATGAAATTGATGCCGATCGTTATTTACCACCAGTGAGCGATAAACAAACTGCGGCACCACCAGCAGCTTCAGCAGCAGCTGGGGCCAGTCAATTGCCACTTGAAACATTGAGACAAATCAATGCTCAAGGAACTTTTGATATTGGCAAATTGAAAATCAGTGGTACCCATAGTGAAAAAATTCATCTGCAAATCAATGCCGCAGAAGGTTTAATCAAACTTAGTCCAATGAGTGCCAATCTTTATCAAGGCCAATATCAAGGTAATGTAAACCTTGATGCTAGAGGTAAAAGTTTAAAACTTTCAATTGATGAAAATTTAAAAGACGTACAAGCTGGACCGTTATTAAAAGATCTTCAAGGCGATGACAAAATCTCTGGTTTAGCTAATGCCCAAGTTAAACTCTCTGGTAATGGTGCGACGGTTGAACAAATCAAACAAACACTGACAGGTAACGGTAAATTTTCATTCACTGATGGTGCATTAAAAGGCATTAACATTGCTGAAAGTATTCGTAAAGCAAAAGCGGCTCTAAAGGGTGAAACACTACCTGAATCTGATACTCCTCTAAAAACAGACTTCTCAGCATTATCAGGCTCCTTTACCGCAACCAATGGCATTATTGATAACCAAGATTTATTAGCGATGTCTCCACTGTTACGTATTAATGGTGCCGGTAAAGTTGATCTGCCAAAAGAGGGAATCGATTATGGTTTGAAGGTATCAATAGTCGGCACTTCTAAAGGACAAGAAGGCAAAAGTCTTGATGATCTTAAAGGTTTAACCATTCCAGTTAAAATTACCGGCACTTTCACTGAGCCAAAACCAACCGTTGATTTAGCAAGTTTATTAAAAGACAAAGCAACACAAGAAGTTAAAGCAAAGGTCGCGGATAAACTCAAAGATAAAGTCGGTGGTGATTTGGGTGGTCTACTCGGTGGAGCCCTTGGCACAACAACTGAGCAAACAACCACAGAGCAACCAGCTGATACTACAACTGAAACTCAGGAACAACCTGCAGAGCCAGCGCCATCAGTAGAAGATCAAGCTAAAGATGCATTGAAAAACAAATTAAAAAGTTTGTTCTAGCCAAATGACTCATCCATTTATACCGGAGTCAAAAACTGACTCCGGTACACTTACGTAACTATTAACTGTGAAATCAGATTATTTTAGTGATCAATTATTAAATTGGTTTGATCAATATGGTCGTAAAGACTTGCCTTGGCAGCAACAGCCTAGCCCATATCACGTGTGGTTATCTGAAATTATGTTGCAACAAACACAAGTCACTACAGTCATTGGTTATTACCAACGCTTTATTCAGCATTTCCCTGATGTCTTTGCACTTGCACAAGCAAGTACTGATGATGTGTTAGCGTTATGGACTGGACTTGGATATTACGCCAGAGCTAGAAACCTCCATAAGTCTGCTCAAATAATCGTCCATGACTATCAAGGCAAGATGCCAACATCACTTGAACAGTTAATCGCACTCCCCGGTATAGGTCGTTCTACCGCAGGCGCTATCATGAGTTTGGCGCATCACCAACGCTATTCAATTCTAGACGGTAATGTTAAACGTGTATTGGCTCGTTATTTTGCGGTAGACGGCTGGCCGGGAAATAAAACCGTAGAAACCCTACTTTGGCAATATGCTGATAGTCTGTTGCCTGAAAAACGAATTGCCAACTATATTCAAGCGCAAATGGATCTTGGTGCAACACTTTGTACTCGGACTAAACCACGTTGCCCAGATTGTCCTTTACAACAAAATTGCCAAGGATATTTGCAAGGAAATCCTGACGCTTTTCCCTTTGCAAAACCTAAAAAAATTATCCCGATCCGCAAAACCAACTGGATAATTGCGCAAAATCCCGCTGGAGAGATTTTATTAGAGCAACGACAAGCTTCGGGAATTTGGGGTGGATTATGGACTTTTCCTGAGTTTGAAATGACCGAAAACATTGAAGTTTCCTGTCAAAATAAATTGAATATTTCAATCAAATCTATTTCAACAAAAAAACAGATACGCCATATATTTAGCCACTTTAAGCTGGATATTCACCCTCATTTTGTGCTATGTAATGTAAGTCCAAACCAGATTGCCGAGAATAAAAATTTGACATGGTATAGAATAAAGCAAGCACTGGAACTAGGCTTGCCTGCACCAGTCAAATCATTATTAATTTCACTACAATAAGAGGAACCCATGGCACATATCGTCCATTGTGTTAAACTCAACCGAGAAGCTGAAGGTCTGGACTTTGCACCATATCCAGGTGAGCTAGGTAAAAAAATCTATGAGTCTGTCTCGAAAGAAGGCTGGCAAATGTGGTTAGGCCAACAAACGATGTTAATAAACGAATATCGATTGTCACTAGCAGATCCCAAATCACAACAGTTTCTCAAAGAAGAATTAGAAAAATTCTTCTTTGGCGAAGGCTCGGCTCCACCAGTGGATTTTGTAGCTGAAAATTAATTAATACGTAAAATAGAGGTTAGGACATGGCAGAACAAGTAACAGGAACCGTTAAGTGGTTCAACGACGAAAAAGGTTTCGGTTTCATTGAGCAAGCATCTGGTCCAGATGTATTCGTTCACCACAGCGCGATCCAAGCAGAAGGCTTCAAATCTTTAAAAGAAGGCCAAACTGTAACAATGGAAGTTTCTCAAGGTGCTAAAGGCCCACAAGCTGAGAATGTTGTTCCAGGCTAAAATTATTTAGTCAAAAATTCTAAAGGCCGGTCAGGATAAAACCTACCGGCCTTTTTTATTGCTTAGATTTAAGACCTACATGCTATGAAAGTATTTACCTTTAAAAATGTTCGCATCGTTTTTTTACTGGGGCTTCTAGCCTATGCTGCAATCTATACAAAAGAACAGAAGCTAAACACGCGTTCTTGGTACAAACCAATCTCTGTCACAATATTCCCTATAAATGGCGATGATAGTGTAGAAACCGATCTTTATATATCCCAACTTAGCGACTCTGACTTTAACGATATTGATACCTTTTTTAAGCGAAATGCAGAAAAATATCAGCTGATCGCAACACAACCAATCATCACTACATTAGGTCAGGCAATAACTGCACATCCTCCAACGCCACCAACAGATCGTTCCGCTATTTTGCAAGTGATTATCTGGAGTATGAAGTTGCGTTATTGGGCCTATAAACACACGCCTGATTCATTCTCCAATAAAAATCGTATTAGACTCTATGTGATCTATCATCAAAGTAAAGAGAACCAAGCTCTCGAACATTCACTTGGCTTACAAAAAGGTTTAATTGGTATTGTGCATGCATTTGCTGATCCTAAACAAAATGCACAAAATGCAATTGTCATGACACATGAAGTATTACATACAGTTGGTGCAACTGATAAATATGATAATTCCAATCTACCGGTTTATCCTGATGGTTATGCTGAGCCTAATAAATCGCCACTATATCCACAACGCCGTGCTGAAATCATGGCAGGAAGAATGGCCATTTCTGAACACGATGCTAAAATGCCGAATAGTCTTAAACAAGTCACCGTTGGTGAAAAAACAGCAGCAGAGATTAACTGGATACCACAACTATGACGAAATTAGATCCTAGTGAATTTATCAAAAGCCATCGTTACGGTGTACTTTCGACTCATTCAGCAACAGAAGTTGGCTATCCATTTGGTTCTATCACGCCATACATTATTAGTGATAAAGGCGAAATTGCTATTTTGATTAGTCATTTAGCAGAACACACCAACAATATCTTGGCCAATCCTAAAGTAGCCTTAACGTTATTTGATCCTGAAGATTCAAGCAATCCACAAGCAGGCGCTCGTATTACATGTCTGGCTGATGCTAGAAAAGCTACGGATGAAAGCGACTTACGCCAACGTTATGTTGAACACTTTCCTGATGCTGAGATGATATTGCAACTTCCCGGCTTTCACTTTTATGTATTAGATCTAGTAAGGATTAGGTTAATCGCGGGGTTTGGACAAGTTAAATGGCTTGAAGCAGATCAGATCCAATTAGTTTAACTATTCTTTTAATAAAGACAACGTTTCGTTGATCACAAGATCCTTAAACGCCGTCATTATTGATGTAAAACGTTTACCTTGTCGATGAACCAAGTACCAGTGACGCAGAATTGGAAACGATTCAACATCTAATATAGCCAAACGATCCAACGATAATTCCCACTCCAAAGTATGTTTCGATACAATGCCTAAACCAAGTCCAGCTTCAACGGCTTGGTTAATTGCCTCATTACTACTCATTTCAATAACTGAGGTAATTTTATAACCTCTCTCTTCAAAAAAACGTTCCATCGCCATGCGTGTTCCTGAACCAAGTTCACGTATGATAAATGTTTCTTTTTGGAGCTCAGACAGCGGAATATTTTTTTTACCCACAAGGAAATGATCTTTGGGTGCAATAACAACTAATGGATTATTCAAAAAAGGGGTCGCTTCAACATCAATTGCTTCAGGAGGTTGTCCCATTATCACCATATCAACGGTGTTATCTGCTAAATGCTTTATCAAACTCGCTCTATTTGTTACATCTAAACTGATATTAGTGCTGGAATGTCGTTTGTAAAATTCACCTAATATTTTCAATGCAAAATAATTTGCCGTCGTGGCAACAGCGATAGTTAAATGCCCACGCTCACTACCTCGCATTTCAGACATAACATCTTCTAGCTCAACTAACTGCTGTGAGATGTTGCGGGCATATATTTGTAGCTCTTTACCTGCATCAGTCAAAAATAAACGTTTACCCATCCGCTCAAATAAGGGAATAGCAATTTCTGATTCCAATTGTTTGATTTGCATCGAAACAGCGGGCTGACTCAAATACAACACTTCAGCTGCACGGGTATAACTCAAGTGCATCGCAACGGCTTCAAAAATCTGTAATTGTCTGATTGTTATATTCATAGAACACATCATAAGCATTTCTTATGACTAAAATCAAAAGTTTTGAGTTTAATTTATATTAAAAATGACCTAAACTTCTTAAACGTCATTTTTCGGCGAACAAATAACCTAAATAACGAAATGGCTATATTTAAAAGCTATTCATAGAAATATAGAAGGTAATAATAATGGATCAATCAGCACGCTACTCTGATTTGAGTTTGAGAGAAGAAGATTTAATCGCCAATGGTGGTCATATTTTGGTTGCATATCACATGACACCAGCAGATGGTCATGGCTACTTAGAAACTGCAGCTCACTTTGCAGCCGAATCATCAACAGGTACTAACGTAGAAGTATCGACAACTGATGACTTCACTAAAGGTGTTGACGCTTTAGTCTATGAAATCGATGAAGCTAAAGGCGTGATGAAAATCGCCTACCCAAATGAATTATTTGACCGCAACGTGACAGATGGCCGAGCGATGATCGTGTCATTTTTGACGTTGGCAATTGGTAACAACCAAGGTATGGGTGATGTTAAGTGCGCACAAATGCAAGATTTCTATGTGCCGCCACGCATGTTGCAATTATTTGATGGTCCATCAAAAGATATCACTGATATGTGGCGTCTACTTGGCCGTCCACTAGTTAATGGTGGATATATTGCTGGGACCATCATCAAACCAAAACTTGGTCTTCGACCTGAACCATTTGCCGAAGCGGCATACCAATTCTGGCTAGGTGGTGATTTCATCAAAAATGATGAACCACAAGGTAACCAAACTTTCTGTCCAATGAAGAAAGTAATCCCGTTAGTTGCTGATGCAATGAAACGTGCCCAAGATGAAACAGGTGAAGCAAAACTATTCTCTGCAAACATCACTGCTGATGATCATTATGAAATGCTGGCTCGTGCTGATTTTATTTTAGAAACATTTGGTCCAGATGCTGACAAAGTTGCTTTCTTGGTTGATGGTTATGTTGGTGGCCCAGGTATGATTACTACTGCGCGTCGTAACTATCCTGGTCAATATTTACACTACCATCGCGCAGGTCATGGTGCGATTACTTCACCTTCAGCTGTACGTGGTTATACCGCTTTTGTATTGGCTAAAATTGCACGTTTACAAGGTGCTTCAGGTATCCATGTCGGTACTATGGGTTACGGTAAAATGGAAGGCGGTAAAGACGATCGCAATATCGCCTATATGATCGAACGTGATAGCGCTGATGGTCCTTACTACCACCAAGAATGGTACGGCATGAAACCGACAACACCAATTATCTCTGGTGGTATGAATGCCCTACGTTTACCTGGCTTCTTCGAAAACTTGGGCCATGGTAACGTTATCAATACTTCTGGTGGTGGTTCATACGGTCATATTGACAGCCCAGCAGCAGGTGCGATTTCATTACGTCAAGCATTTGAATGTTGGAAATCTGGTGCAGATCCAATTGAATTTGCTAAAGAACATCGTGAATTTGCCCGTGCGTTTGAATCATTCCCAGGTGATGCTGACAAGATATTCCCAGGCTGGCGTGAAAAATTAGGCGTACATAAGTAAGTCTAATTTATAAAAAGTGATCTCTCCCTGCTCAGGCTCAGGCAGGGAGAGTATTACACTCCATCAACAGCATGATTCATTGCTGTTTCTCCCAGTTAAAGAGCGTTCAGTAAAACAACTCTTAGTCCTCCTCACAGACTGTTTTACAGCTTATTTTTCCTGAACTCTTTTCATCAATAAAGAAGCGATAACGATGACTGATCAAAACCAATATCTCATAAAAAACGAACCGTTCTACCAACAGCAAGCTAACGAAGTAGAACTGTATACCGCTGCCTATAATGCTCGTTTACCAATAATGATCAAAGGCCCAACAGGCTGCGGTAAGTCACGTTTTGTTGAACACATGGCATGGAAATTAAACAAGCCACTGATCACGGTTGCCTGTAATGAAGATATGACCGCTTCTGATCTTGTTGGTCGTTACTTACTCAATGCCAATGGTACACGCTGGTTAGATGGACCTTTAACCGTAGCGGCACGCATCGGTGCTATTTGTTATCTGGATGAAGTCGTTGAGGCTCGCCAAGATACAACCGTTGTTATTCATCCTTTAACTGATCACCGTCGTGTATTACCGTTAGATAAAAAAGGTGAACTGCTCGAAGCTCATCCTGATTTTCAACTGGTTATCTCCTATAACCCAGGCTATCAAAGTTTGTTGAAAGATTTAAAACAATCGACTAAACAACGCTTTACTGCTTTTGAGTTTGACTATCCTGTCGCTGATGTCGAATCATCTATTTTGCAAAAAGAAACCGGTATCAATCCGGATTTAGCCGACAAACTGGTCAAAATTGCATCGGCAGCACGCAACTTAAAAGGCCACGGCCTAGATGAAGGTATTTCAACTCGTCTATTAACTTATGCAGCCACCTTAATTGATGGTGGTATTGAAGCAAAAGCAGCCTGTCGTATGGCACTTGTTAGACCTATCACTGATGACGCAGATATTCGAGATACCTTAGATCACGCGATTAATGCTGTATTTGGTTAATCCCAAAGAGAATACCTAATGAGTGATGTTGAACAACATTCTTATCGCCCGAAATTGAAATGTGGGTTTGATCAAATCGATCCTATCTTTGATGAGTGTTTAGCTGAAGCAAAAGTTTATCTAACAGAACAAGGCATTGATGACTATCTAGAAGGTGCGTCATTGGTATGTATGATCGGTCGTGGTGTTGAACCGGTTTTGAGCTATATGCAAGACATGCCGGCAATTGCTGGGCAATTAGGTCAGCCAGTATTACGTTTAGTATCACAAACTGTTTGGAAAATCTCTCGCACCCCCAATGGCAAGGCGATCCCAGCTTTTTTACAAACATTAGCTGCAGTGTCACGTCGTTTGGGCGATATTCCTGCCTTAGAAAAATATTTTGACATCATTTTCTTTATGATGGAAAAAACCACCGTATCTATTCATGGTCATCATGCCACTATTCCTAGTCCAGCATTAACTGACTTGCTAGAAAAAATGCCCTATCTGATCAGTCAGCTGTCTTTAGGTGGTTTACGGAATTGGGTTGATTACGGCGTACGTTATTACAGCACCCACCCAGAACGACAAAAAGACTTCTTCAGCTTGCAGTCTGCTGACAGTTTAGCTGTTATGCAAAAAGAACGGCATGGCACCTTATTTTATGATCATGAGCGTAACTTAAACTTATATATGCAGGGCTTGTGGCAACACAGTCCTCAACTTGTACCCTACTCACTAGGTTTTGATGAGTTACGCAAACCACAACCTTATTTTGATCAATTAGGTATGCGACTTCCAGATGTCTATGATGAATTCAATGAGATATCTGGACTCGACCGTTATCGTGCAACCTTAGCCCATATGGCGGCACATCAACGTTGGACTCGTCCCATTATCGCAGATAACTACAGTCCTTTTCAGCGCATGGCGGTTGAATTTATCGAAGACTGCCGTGTTGAAACCTTAGCCATCAAACTTTATCCTGGTTTGAGAAGCTTATTTTTAAGTCTTCATCCTAAACCGATTGAAGGTGCGTGCGATCCTGAAACTCAATCCTGTTTACGTCATCGTCTCGCTATGCTCTCTCGAGCATTACTTGATCAAGACCATGGTTACACTGATCCTGATCTGCTTGAATTCACTGAACGTTTCCATCAGATCATGTCTGAATCAGATTCAAGTACCAAAGACATTGCTAGTCTAGGTTTATCTTTTGTTGCTAAAACTCGTCGTCAAAGTGATCAGTTAGCCAATGTTTATTTTGACGATACCGAGATAGATTATCGTGATGATAATCGTCATATGTGGACCTTTATCGAAGAAGGTGATGAAGAAGAAAGCTTTGAAGACACTCGTTCAACTCAAACTGAAGAAGATGACCATCAAGGTTTACCGCCAAGGCACTATCCAGAGTGGGATTATCATTCAAAAAATTATCGACCAGATTGGGTCAGTGTTTATGAGTCATTGCATCCAGCAGGTAACGCTAGTGATATCGATCGGCTTTTACAAAAACACAGTGCTCTACTAAAACGCTTAAAACAAATATTAGAGATGCTAAAACCTCAAAATTTTGTGCGGGTTAGATATCAGGAAGAAGGTTCCGAATTAGATCTTGATGTTGCAATTCGATCATTAATTGATTTTAAAAGTGGTAGCATGCCCGACCCTCGTATCAATATGAGTCACAAGCACGATGGTCGTGATATTGCCGTCATGTTATTGCTTGATTTGTCCGAATCAATTAATGAAATACCTCGTGGTTGTGATCAAACCATCTTAGAGTTATGCCAAGAATCTGTGTCACTGCTTTCGTGGTCGATAGAACAACTCGGTGATAAATTTGCCATTGCTGGTTTTCATTCGAACACACGTCATGATGTTCGTTACCATCATGTTAAAGGCTTCAGTGAGAACTGGAATGATGATGTTAAATCACGTATTGCTGGTTTAAAAGCTGGTTATTCAACTCGTATGGGTGCCGCTATGCGCCATGCAGCACATTATTTAGAAGCTCAGCCAGCAGATAAAAAATTATTGTTAATTCTAACCGATGGAGAGCCATCAGACATTGATGTTAATGATGAACGCTTATTGATTGAAGATACGCATCAAGCAGTTAAAGAGCTACAACAAAATGGCATTTACAGTTATTGTATTACCTTAGATCCTAATGCCGACGATTATGTAACGGATATTTTCGGGAATCAGCATATGGTGATTGATAATGTCAACAAACTACCAGAAAAGCTACCAGCTCTGTTTGCCAGCTTAACTAAATAATACAGGTGTTCAATATGATTAATCGCAACTCACTCGTGCTAGCAAGTAGTCTTGCTCTTGCTTGTTATATGATGCCGGCATCGGCTGATTGGGGAAGTTTGTTTGAAGATTTAAAATCGGCGGGACAATCATTACTGTCAAATTCTGATAGCTCAACAACACTTGATAGCCAAACTATCATCTCTGGTTTAAAAGAAGCCTTAGATATTGGTACTCGCCATGCTATTGAAAATGTCAGTCAACCTGATGGCTATCTTGCTAACGAATTAATTCATATTGCGATGCCACCACAATTACAACAAGTGGATAGCTTAATGCGAAAATTTGGTCTTGATGCCATGGCCAATCAATTTGAACAAAGTATGAATCATGCCGCTGAAAAAGCGGCACCTGAAGCAACCAATATTCTTGTTAATGCCATTAAAAACATGACAATTGATGATGCCAAAACCATCCTCAACGGTGAAGATGACGCTGCAACGCAATATTTCAAAAAACAGACCAGCGAAAAACTAACAACGCTATTCCGACCAGTTATTAATGACTCACTCAACCAAGTGGGAACAACCAAATATTACAATGATCTAACAGGACAAATTGCGGCCGTTCCTTTTGTTGGCGAAACGGTGAATTTAGATTTACCTGACTATGTCACGCAACAAGCCTTAAACGGCATGTTCACCATGATTGCGGCTGAAGAGAAAAAAATTCGGGAAAACCCTGCGGCAAGAACAACTGAATTACTTAAAACCGTCTTTAAAGCCCAATAACATTTAAAACAGACTTGGTGCATCGGTCTAATTTGTACTACTATGCCCACTGATTTTAATTTTAGGATAAAACATGGCCCAAGCACATAAACTCAATCTCTGCAGCCAAGGTATTGCCCTTAAAGCTCTTTTTAGTGGTTATTTAATCGTTGTTGCGATTGGTTATTTAATGGCTTTAGTACAAATCCAATTCACTCACGGTATGGCCGATGGTGAAATGGGATTATCAGTTGATGATATTGTTTACAGCTATTATGGCAAGCGTTCTGGCTCAGCTCTAGAAGCAAAACTGAATGGTTCAATGAAGCTAATGGCGCCAGAATCAGACCGTTTAAAAATTATCAACTGGGTTCATAAGGGTGCTGATGAGAAAGCATTTTATGACACTGGTATTCGTAAAATTTTCGATACTAACTGTATCGCTTGTCACAATGCCTCTTCAGGCCTACCAATCCCTGATTGGACTAAGTTTGAGAACATCGCTAAACGTGCTGAGACAGATACTGGCGCCACCTTCTCTTCATTAGCCCGAGTGTCCCACATCCACCTATTTGGTATCGCCTTTATCTTTATGTTTGTAGGTTTGATCTTTAGTTTGGCGGCTGGTGTACCGAGAGTACTTAAGGCAACGGTCATTGTTATGCCTTATATTTTCTTGATCATCGATATTTCATCTTGGTGGCTTACAAAATTAAACCCTAACTTTGCTTATCTCGTTATTGTTGGTGGTGGTGCGATGGCTTTATCATTTGCTTTCATGTGGATTGTTTCAATGTACGAAATGTGGATCATGCCTCGTATACATGAAGATAACCGCGATGCGCTATTAGATGAATAAGTCAAAGCTAAATATCTAAGTAATTAGAGATAAAAGTCCCTTTAATTTGGAACAATTAAAGGGACTTTTTTATTATTTGTACAACATAAAACAGAGCGTTCATGGAAAGTGTTTCTTTATTTGTCGATGTTCAAAACATTTACTACACCACCCGACAGGCTTATAAAAGCCACTTTGACTATAATGCTTTCTGGGCCGAGGCAACCGCCAACCGACGTGTAGTTAAGGCAATTGCCTACACTACAGATCGCGGTGATAGCAAACAACGGCAGTTTCAAAACATATTGCGTGCCATTGGCTTTGAGGTAAGACTAAAACCCTTTATCCAACGAGCAGATGGTTCAGCTAAAGGCGATTGGGATGTAGGGATTACACTCGATGCTATCGAATATGCAGCTAAGTCAGATGTAATTGTCTTAGCTTCTGGTGATGGCGACTTTGATTTGTTGGTTAGAAAAATGCGCGACAAATATAACGCCACCGTTGAAGTCTATGGCGTGCCCCAACTCACGGCTAAATCCTTAATTGATGCAGCCTCGGTATTCATACCTATTAACAATCACCTATTACTTAATAATCCAGAAAATTAATCATCGAGCAATGTCATGGCTATCAGTTCTATCATTAATAAGGCATCCATTTCTATCGCCAATATGGATACACATTATTACCAAAACCATGAGCTGACAGTGGCGCAACATCCATCTGAAAACAACTTTCGTTTTATGATTCGATTAATCGCTTTTATGCTGAATGCCAATGAGGATCTTAACTTTACAAAAGGCATGAATAGTGATGACGAACCCGAGCTTTGGCAAAAATCATTAACGGATGATATTGAGTTATGGATTGATTTTGGTCAGCTTGATGAAAAACGTATTCGCAAGGCCTGTGGTCGTGCCAAACATGTCATTATCTATACATACCATCAAGGTAAAGCCGGTGTATGGTGGCAGCAGCAACAACAAAAATGTCAGCGTTTTACCAACTTGTCGGTTTTTCATATTGAAGCTGAAGGTCTTGAAACACTGCATCAACGTTCGATGCAGTTACAATGCAATATCCAAGATGGAATTATGTACTTAAGTGACCAACAAAATACTCATACCATCTCCTTGAACAAGATGAATTAAGTACTTACATCATCATTGAAATAAGATTTTGTCAGCTTAAACACAACTGGGCTTAACAATAGCAACGCAACTAAGTTAGGTAATGCCATCAATGCATTTAAGGTATCAGCCACCAACCAAATAAAGGACAGTTTCGCTGTAGCACCAATCGGTACAGCAATCACCCAAAATACTCTAAATGGGATAATCGAACGCACACCAAATAGATATTCAACACAACGTTCACCATAGACACTCCAACCAAGAATGGTAGTGAAGGCAAAAATGCTTAAGCCTAAGGTTACAATATAGCCACCCCATCCCGGTAACACAGATTCAAATGCTAACGATGATAAAGTAGCACCTGTTTCACCACTGGTCCAAACACCTGACACAATAATA
>JBFIJJ010000006.1:0-26591 GCA_041600795.1 Methylophagaceae bacterium
AGAGCGGTACAAAATAATTCAAATGATGTACCAACAGAGGTTACAGAACAGACTGTACACAAAACACCACCAGCAGCTGAACCCGTTGCAAAGTCAGTAGTATCCGAAAGTACGGATAATGTTAAAGCCAGTGATAGCCTTGAAGATACATTGGCTTTTGATGTATCAGAGCAAGCGGATATTGCTGAATTTGAAATAGATGAAGACGATTCATTTGACTTCGACTTGGCGGAGGAGGATGTTGATAGTCAGTCTGAACAAATTGAAATCTTGGAATTAGAATTGCCAGAAGTATCTGTCAGCCCTGAGCCAGAATTTGTAGAAGCGCAGCAAGATACCATTCCATCAGTTAACGCAGAACCTGTTAAGTCTGTAGAAATTGATGACCTACCACCATTAGATCTTGAACCTTTCAAGGATGATAAGTAGTTGTAAAGCGAGCTTTTGAGTTTAGCGATACTCAATTTTTTCAATTTCAACATGGAGATCACCGACCGGTCGTCTCCAAACAACGCTATCACCCAAGTGCTGATGAAGTAATGCATGTGCTAATGGTGAAACCCAACTAATTTTATTGAGTTTTATATCGGCTTCATCTTCTCCAACGATAGTAAACTGGTAGCGTTTTTCATCATCGTCAATAAATGTCACGGTTGCGCCGATACTAACAGTGTCAGTGCCTTCACTTGCTGGACTAATGACTTTGGCACTAGCAATTCTAGCTATGACATAACGTAATTCTCGTCCAATTTGAATCAGACTTATTTTATTACTTAAAGCGTCTTTATCTTGTGATAGTTGATTTTGTTGCTGCTGTAAGTCGTCGCGTCTTTGCTTGAGCTGTTCGAGACCAAAGGCTGTGACAAAGTTGGTATGTGTGCTGATTGGCCATTCAGGTTGGTCATCGCTCACCTGATCGCCATCCGCCTCTTTTACAAATGCGCGACTCATAGTGTGTTTATTGTATTGTTTCTATAGCACATCATTATTCAGCCACTAGGATATAGATAGTTAAGTATAGAATAGCTGTAACGAAATAAGAAGTTTAGTAACGCTAACTAGTTGATGTTGAACATAGCGATAGTTGTAATCACACTTATGTGCAGCGTGATAATACAAGCGACATATCATCAAAGGCTTGCTGTAATTCAGCCAAGCCAGAGCGGGCTTCATCAAATAATTCAAACTGATATTTCCGAACCAACTCTTTACTGATTTGGCAGGCATGGTTATGCGCTTTTTCAAGTTGGTTTAGCTGTTCTAATGAAAATAGATTTTGTTTTCTTGCATCGTCAATCCAGTAACGACAATGTTCTTTTTTCTTTGCCAGAATAGGCCATGGTTTAACAGATTCGGGCGACGATATAATGTTGTTTAGATAGGTTTTATGCCATTTTTCGGTAACAAGTTTGAATAATGCTATTTTTTTAGTTTTTAAGGAATAACGTTTTTTGCCTGCTTTTAACCATTCGATTTTAGGTTGATAATGAGATAGCCATTTAATAAATTGATCTACAGGTAAGGGCTTTGAAATAGCATAGCCTTGTGCATTGTGGCATCCCATCACAATTAGCATTAATCCTTGTTCAATGGTTTCAACCCCTTCAGCTATCACTGAGCGACCGAAAGAGGCCGCAAGGGCAATAACACCATCGACAATCACATAATCATTAGCATCATCAAGCATATCTCTTACAAAGCTTTGATCAATTTTGATGTCATTAACTGGCAAATTTCGTAAATGAGTTAACGACGAATAGCCTGTGCCAAAATCGTCTAAAGCAACACGTACCCCTAACACGTGTAAACAATACTGAATAGTTTTACGAATAGCGTTTAAGTCGCCTAGAGCACTACTTTCTAATACTTCTAATTGTAATGAGCGTGAGTCAACTGATGGATATTTAGTAAGCTGTGCCTCAAGCTTCTCAGTAAAACTGTTTGCGTGTAAGTGATAAGGAGAAATGTTAACGCTTACTTCCAAATTGATACCCTGTTGTTGCCACTTATGTAGTTGATGCAGGGCTTGAGCAATAACCCATTCGCCGATCATTATTTCTAGATCAGTGCCGGCGATAACAGGTAAAAATTCCATCGGAGGAATTAATCCTTGTTCGGGATGATTCCAGCGAATTAATGCTTCGGCACCAACTACTTTCCCTGTCACCATATTTACTTTGGGCTGATAGTACAGCTCGAACTGCTCGTCATTGAATGCCTGTTGTATTACATGAAGACGTTGATGCTTGTGGACTATAGCCTTGTCTTGTTGCGGGTTGAATAAATGGTAACGATTACGTCCAGCCTGTTTGGCAAGATACATGGCATGATCGGCATGCCGGAGCAAGGTGTCGATATCACTATCATCTGAAGGGTATAAGGTGATCCCTGTTGAAGCAGATATCGTGTGGGCAATATCATTAATTACAAAAGGTTGTGATAGAGCATGATGGATGCGATCTAAGGTTTGCTCACATTGAGCAAAAGAGACAATTTCATTTAATAACAATGCAAACTCATCACCACCTTGTCTAGATACGGTATCTTCTTCTCGAATATTAGCCTGAATGCGTTGTGCGACCTCGATTAACAATTGGTCGCCGACTTCGTGACCATACTGGTCGTTAATAGGTTTGAACTGATCTAAATCTAGGAAACACACAGCAAGTTGGGTTTCTGTGCGTTTGCTGTGAGCAATAGCTTGATGGAAGCGATCAGTAAATAATACGCGATTAGGTAATTGGGTTAGCACATCATAATGTGCCATGAGATTGATCTGTTCATGCTGGCGTTTTGTATCGGTGATATCCGAGAATATACCGACAAAATTAGTGACTTCATGTTGCTCGTTTTTGATAGTTGAGATGCTAAGCAGTTGAGCATAAAACTCCCCTCCTTTTTTACGATTCCAGACTTCACCTTGCCAAAAGTCATGTTCAAGCAGTGACTGCCACATCTCTTTATAAAAAGATTTGTCTTGTCGACCCGAATTAAGAATACTGGGGTTTTTACCCATAACGTCGTCAAGACTATAGCCTGTTATGTCAGAAAAAGCGGGGTTCACATCTATTATCAAACCATTGGCATCAGTGATATTGATACCTTCATGAGCTTGGCTGAAAACATTCGAAGCTAGCGTTAATGCTTTTGAATTATGTTGTAACTGTTTAATGGCGACTTTTTGTTTGTGCCAAATAAAAAGCACAGACAAAATAAGCATAAAAATCGTGATATAGAAGTATTGCTTAACCCTTGATGCCCGTATTAACTCATCATGGAATACTAAATCGAGCAGTGAAATTGCACGTTGGGTTGCATAGGGAATTTGAAGTTCTAATAACGTTTTATTTAATTCATCTAGTGTATTGATTGTATCGACGATGTTCTCGGCATGTTTAAGCAGTAACGCTAAGGCCTCTGAATGTGATTCATCAAGTGCTAGTAATGCACTATCTTGCTTTAATACACTAATGAAATCTAATAAACGTTGTTGTTCAGAGTGATCAAAATGATTAGCTGCAAATAACATTATTAGATGTTCAAGTTGTTCTAGTTGATTGAACAGTATTTTATTTTTAGGTACTTGTAAAAGTAGTAATTGAGTGCCTTTTGGAAAATACAATAAAGAATTTTTATAAATTGCAAACGTTGCTTTTATTTGGCTAACGATAGAAAGCTGCTGTCGAATGCTGTTGATTAGATTACTTTGTTCAATAGATCTAGAATCAAGTTGATTTATGGCATTCTCAAGATTAAATTCAAGGTGAGCTAATTCGTCAAAGTGTCTGACATGACCTTTTTGCACGAGTAAGGTTTGTTGATTTAAGGATGCTGACATGTTCTGAATATCAATGACTTTAGATACACCTTGTTGATAGGTGTCACTATCAACATGTGAATGAATGTATAACCAAGTTGATAGAGAAAATAAGCCAGTTAATACAACTGCCACAGCATATTTGATAAATTGTGTGCTGCTCACAATGGTCGTCCTTTATATTCACCGGTTAATGTATCTAGGAATTTCACTATGTCCTCAACATCCTGATCAGATGCATTTATGCCTAATTGAAATGTCATCATGATTCGCACGGCATCTTCTAATGTTTCAGCTGAACCATCATGTAAGTATGGGGAGGTTAATGCTATGTTTCTTAAACTAGGTACTTTAAATACATGACGATCTGAGTCGAGATGGGTAATATTGAAGCGACCTAAATCGACTTTTTCAGTATTCTCCTCAGTGAAAAAGTCTCTCATTATGCCTAGTTTTTGAAACATATTGCCGCCAATGCCCATGCCTTGATGACAAGATACACAACCGTAATCTTTAAATAAGGCATAGCCTCTTAATTCTTGTGTTGATAAAGCGTGATCATTGCCCATTAGGTATTGATCAAAACGACTATTGGGAGTGAGTAATGATTGCTCAAAATGGACAATGGCCTGTTTAACATTTTTAATTGAAATACCGTCTGAGTATAGTGATTTAAACTGAGACACATAGTCTGGATCATGTTCAATTACGCTAAGCACATGAGACCAGCTTGTTGCCATTTCCTTTGGATTCGCAATAGGGCCATCAATTTGATCTGCTAGTGTTAACGCTCTTCCATCCCAAAATTGTTTGATGTTTAAACTGCTATTGAATACGGTAGGAGCATTGATAGAACCTTGCTGATTGTTTACTCCAAGCGAGACTTTCAACCCATCAACGCCGCCGTGAGTCAAATCATGACAGCTTGCACATGACACCTTGCCATCACTTGAGAAACGAGAATCATGAAAAAGTTTATTACCAAGTTCGACATTAAGGGGGGCGTTTATAATGATGTTAGGTATCGGAGTGATTGGTTCTTGATGGGGTTCGGATGCATGGCTATTGCAAACGAATAACATTAAGATAAGTGGTATCAGGTAAGTCATTGATTAAAGATGTCGTCATTAATTCATTAATATAGAGGGATACAAATAATTAATTCAATCCCTTTGAAATAATGATTAACTAGGAATTCAAAACCCGACTATTATATAGGGAGATATGACCCTAATAAGTTTAAGAGTATAAAGTATGATCTAGATCAAATTTGAGTGAAATACGGTGAAAGTTCTGATGGGTAAGTAACTGAGTGTTGAACTTAAGTGTAGTTGGAGAGAAATAATGAGGCGTATTTTCAGTAATTACAGTCGACAGACGCTAGTGGTTGCCACGACAGCTATTTCAGTCATTGCCTCTTTGCTAATAATGATCGTCATGCTTAAACTAATGAATCATCCTATTGAGACGTCTCAGATCATCATTAGCTCTGTTACCCCTATGTTAGTTGCTGCTCCAATTACATACTATATTTATGGCGTACTTAAAGAGCTTGAACGCTTAGATGTTGCTTTGAGAAATAGTATTACAAAAGAAAAGGAGTCTATTTATATTGCAACTATTCATGGGGCACAACATGTTACAAATAATTTATTAAACCAACTAAATCTGGTGAAATTGGGAATACAGAATGATGCAAACTTCGATCAAGAAATTGCTCGATTATTTGATGGTATGCTGGCGGAAGCAGATTTTTTGATCAAGAAACTGTCTTCAGTTGAAGATATTAACGCTGAGGAAATAAAAAAATCAGTTGCGCCCTCCAAGCTAACAAAAAGTTAGAATTAGTTTTTTGTTATGTAGCTTCTAGATTAGTGTGGGGCTTATGACTCAGACTTAAAATTCAGCTTCAGAAACTACAACCTGATTTCTTCCTGCATTTTTTGCTTCATAGAGTGCAATATCGGCAGTTTTAATTAAAGCTGTTTTTTCAACCAAACTAGCATCAATATAGCTAACACCAAATGATGCTGTAATCGAAGGCAGCGGTTTGCCGTTATATAAAATCTCTAATTTCCTAACCTGTTCGCATAGCGAGTGGGCTCTGTTGACAAGGGTTTCTTTATCAACATCAGGCATGATAATGATGAATTCTTCGCCACCATAACGACAAATAATGTCACCGAGACGAAAGCTTTTAGCGAGAATGTTGGCATAGTCAATAAGCACAAGATCGCCAGCATCATGGCCATATTCATCATTAAACCGTTTGAAATGATCGATATCGGTCATGATCACGCCAAGTCCTTGTTTGGCACGGGCACATTTATGAATTTCTCGTTCCAGACTTTCTTCCATATGTCGACGGTTATATAGCTGTGTTAGCGGATCTCTAACCGATTGTGCTTGAAGGGCTTCACGTAACTTTAGACTGACTAATGATAAAGCAAGATTATCAGCAGCAATTTTGACAAGTCGTTTACGAGAATCAATGTAATATTCTTTGTCACTTCCCGTCTTTTTCTCTGTCGTGCTGTTAAATTCAATATGAAGCATCCCGAGCATTTCGCCTTGGGCAATAATCGGCTCACAGATGTAATTATTGACACCACTTTCGACATGATTGCAGCGTAAACGCTCATCATTATCTAAGGTTGAGTGCTCTTTACCTTGACGTAATGACCAACAATCATCAGGAGCAATAATTGCTTCACTTTTGACCTTAGTTTTGCCCCAAATCGCGCGTGATTCAACTAATGATTTTTTCTCATTAAATAGGTAAAGCGAACCAGAACAATCAGGGAATATTTGTTCTGAATAATAGGAAACAATCGGATAGGTTTCATCAACAGAGCGGCAAACTTGCAGATAAGAGTTGAGCTGATTAATCAAGGTCATCTCATAGTTGTATTGGGTTAACTCTTTATGGGATTTCTTGAGTTCATCTTCAGACAATTTTTGTTCAGTAATATCGGTAGAAGAACCGACAAAGCCGGCAAATCGTCCTAAGTTGTCAATATAGGGTTCACCATGGTCAATAAAATGTCTGTATTCACCATCTCTGCGCCGAAGCCGATATTCCATAGTAAAAGGTTTATACGTTTCGAACGCGTCTCTAAAAACGGTCAGGCAATATTCTTTGTCATCAGGGTGTAAGGCTGCAAACCAAGCCCCACCTCCCATTTTTTCTACTTTTTCACGACCAATAAAGTTTTTATATTGATTGTTGGTGAATATAACGTTGCCATGAATATCTGTGAGCCAGAGTGTGACAGGAGCATCTTCTGCCAGCGTTTGAAAGTTAATATCTTCTAAGGTTATAGAAGGTAGCTTTTCGTTTTTCCCATGCTCAGACATTATGTTAGCGCTCCACTGCTATTGGCGATTTATAAGTATATTCTTAGCTTATTGCAAGGATTCCCCAAAGGCTAAATGGTATCAGTGTGAGAGTAGTTTGTAACGTTTGACTTTTAGTTTAGGAATTATTTTCTAACGGTAGTTCAAACCAAAAGGTGCTACCTTGGCCTTCGATGCTTTCAACACCAATGTCACCACCCATGGCTTCGACAATGCGTTTAGTAATTGTGAGGCCAATGCCGGTACCTTCAATCGCAGAGCGTTCTTTACCCAAACGGCTAAATGGAGAAAATAATTCTGCTTGTTTGTTTTTAGGAATGCCAAGACCGGTATCTTTGATATTAATTCGAAGTGTAGTGCCGTCATGACTGGAATAATTAATAGCAACGGTGCCACGTTGCTGGTTGTATTTGATGGCATTTGTAGCCAAATTAAGAATGACTTGTTTTAATAATGTCTTATCTGAATTGATCACGGTATTTGGATTACCAGAAAAGTCGATTTGTATTTCGGTTTTTTGGGCTAAGGGATGTAATAGCCGTTGGCATTCTGTCAAAAGATTGAAAAGATTAACTTCTTCTGCCACTAGATTTAGGGTGCCCGCTTCGATTTTGGATAGATCTAACACTTGATTGATAAGCTTAAATAGATGTTCGCCTCCTTCTCTAATGTGGGTAACGCAGTCTTGTTGTTCAGGTGAAAGGGGAGGATCTGACGGTAATGCCAAAAGTTGGGCAAAACCTAAAACAGCATTTAATGGTGTTCGAAGTTCATGGCTCATTGAGGATAGAAACTCGGATTTAGCGTGGTTGGCTTTTTCAGCTATAAGCGTTGCTTCTATTAATTCTGTAGCCTTGTTTTCTAACAGTTTATTATTACATTTGGCTTGCCAGTATTCTTTATTTGAACGGATGATTTGGAAGTACATAAAAATGATATGTATCGCTAGTCCAAATAATATGCTGAAGCTAGTAAAAGAATGATCGAAAGCAAGAACGAGATAGCTTGGTAGAAAAATTATAACAACATATAACTGTGCCAATTTTTGCCAAATGAAGATGCTCATTACGGCACTTGTTTCTATGGCGACAGTAAAGGCTAATATTAGCAATGTCGCTGTGTTGAGACCATACAAATAGATATTGGCTCCAAGGTAGATCCCCCAAATTAAGGCATTAGTTAAGATGATGAGAAAAACGGTATTTTTCCATAGATTTAGTTTATGGCGTGGTAAAACTTTGAGAGAACGAAGTATATACAGACGAGAGAAAGCGCTTATAGATAAAATGGCAAAAAGGCTGATCATCAGCGTTCTTGCATCGCCCCATATAGTTGATAACGGCAATGTGATAAGCATGCCTAAGATTGCTACAAACGGCCCAATAATAGAGCGTCTAGCCATGTCATCAGCTGCAGAATAATTTACTTGATAGATCGTATCGTCATCCAACATTGGTAATGAAGGATCTACACAGCCATGTAAGCTCAAAGTCGACATAAGGTTTTGATATCCTAAATGTTAGCTTTACAGAATAGATAATTATTCTGAGCACTAACTACTCTAACAGAAGCATGAAGAATTGTGTTTAGTTAGTGTTGCCACTCTGAATAATATTCTATATAGGCATATATGGTCTGTTACAGAAAGAGCATATTCTCAAAGAATTATGCCAAAACTATTAGATGACCCAAGATATAACAACTGTGTGTTGATTTTGATAAAGTGAAATTAGGTTGAATAAACTCAAATAAATGGCATCAGAAATTACGACAGTATGTAACAGCTATTTGGGCAAGTGCTTATGCTTGCCCAAGGCTATTTTTTTCCAAGCCACTCAATGAACAGTTTGAAGCTTTGGTTTAGAAGTCTAATGGATTTAGACATCCTATTGAGTCAGACGAATGCGTAGATTTAACCGACCTACGTTGCAAAAATAAACCTATCTAACATCAATTTCAACACGTCGATTTTTGGGTTCGGGTGTATTGTCAGGTGTTTCGATCAATAATTCATGTTCGCCTGCACCTCTGGTTTTAATGATGTCTGGTGAAATGCCAGCATCAACCAAACTTTGTTGCATTTTTTCTGCTCGACGTTTTGATAATTTATCGTTGTAACTCACTGAAGCTGCAGTATCTGTGTGTCCAACGATGATGATTTCTGCTATTTCTCGTTTGATAATTTCATCAAACACTTGTTTGGCTTTAATGGCTGATTCAGCAGTCAATTCGTCTTTATCTAAAATAAAGTAAAGTTCAGCATGATATGGTTCTGGCGGCAGTGCTGATAAAGCGGCACCGAATAGTTCTTGCGCCTGTTTCTCATCACCTGTGAAGGTTGCCGTTTGTTGACCAGCTAGAGTCATGCCGCTGTAATCACCTTGCAAGACTTGTTCTTGTCCATCAAGCAATGTCACGACTACGGTGCCTACTTTACCTTCTTCTGGCATCACCATATATGTTTCGGAAGCAACAGCACAAAAAGGAGAACTACCTTCAGTCAATTCTAGGGGCGCTTCAACCAGTTGTCGTAATTCTGATTGCTGTTTATCTGGGCCAAGACTATTCACCAGATTACTGTAGGCTGCACATCCTGGTAATGCTAATGTTACAAGCGTGCTGATTGAGAGTTTTATCAGATGCGAGTTCATTTTACGGGATCTACTTTTACTGAGAACTCGGTACCGCGAACAGCAAGAATTGCTGCTGGCGTTTTAACTTTTAATGCTCCTGGTGTTTTTGCTACCATTTTGCCGGCAATGACCGAAAGCGTGCCTTGTTTGACCGAAATATCTGCGGAGCCATCATCAGTGCTTTTATCGTAACTAAATTGATCTAGTGATATTTTTGAGTTGGGCCCTAACGATAATCTAGCATCATCATGAAGTAGTAGCCCGATAGTTGCGTTGTCGTATGTCTCTATTTCATCTATCGCAAAAACTTCACTACCAAGTTCGGCACTAATATCCGCACCACTTCTGTGAATTGTCGCTTGGCCAGAAAGTGTCTTTATGATTCCAATGCTATCTGCTAAAGCAAATATCGGGGTGCTCAACATCATCATCAAAGGTATGGCTTTATATATCAATTTGTTCATCGTTGCTCTCCATAACTAACTTAGAAACAATTTTCGTGTTTATAGCATCGCAGTGTTACATATTTATAACAGAGCCTTCAAATAACTCGAACCTTCATTCATGCAATCAAATGCATGTAAACCTAATTCACTGGCTAGATCAACGCATACATTGATGCCTCTACAGCTATTTCCTCGCGCATCGAGTGGAGGGGAGTAGCTGGCGATGCTTAATTGGCGGTTAACAATGGCGACGATACCGCCAGCAACACCACTTTTAGCCGGAACACCCACTTTGTATGCCCATTCACCAGAATAATCATACATGCCACAGGTAAACATGATTGATAACATGTCTTTTACACTATCAATATCAAATACTTCTTGCCCGGTCACCGGATTATGACCTAAGTTTGCTAGTGTTGCACCCATGACGGCCAAATCAGTACTGGTCACTAAAATAGAACATTGTTTGAAGTAGAGATCTAATGCAGCCTCAATTTTCTCCGGCACCATGCCAAAATTTAACAGTAAATGTCCGATGGCTCGATTACGATGGCCAGTACGTGATTCAGATTCATAAACTGCCTGATCTAACTGCAATTGGCGTCCGGCAGCAGCACTGAATCGATTGAGTAAACGCTCAAAGGCTTCATCACCATAATAATCATATAAAAGTGCTGCAATTGTAATTGCGCCAGCATTTATCATCGGATTAAATGCTCTATTTGAGCCCTTTTCTAACTCAATGGAATTAAATGCATCACCACTGGGTTCAACACCAACATGCTTAGCCACTTTTTCTGCGCCATAAAGTTCAAGAGCGATACCATAGGTGATCGGTTTTGAAATAGATTGGATGGTGAAGGATTTATCACAGTCACCGGTTTGATGAATTCGTCCATCAGCAGTTACAACGCTAATGCCAAAATCATCGGGATTAGCTTTGCCCAGTTCTGGAATATAATTAGCTACCTCACCATTTAGATTGTCGGAATACTTCTCATGTAGCCCCTCTATTAATTCCTGTAGCCAAGGAATTTTTTCTTTTTTATCTTCGATCATGGGTACTCGCATTCTGGCATTAGAATTCATATCATCAATCTCGATATTGATAATAGCAGATTAAAACTGCAACATTCATGCCCTAACGATAATTTTTTCCAAGCATGACAATAAGATAGCGTCTTGTGATGTTTAACCAAAAGAGGTGAGTATGATTGCCACCATCAACGCTATTCCTGTGCGTCATTATGGTGCGGTTCTAGGTGTGAGCGCTCTATAACAGGGCGCATTTGCAAGGAAGCAGTGTGTGTTGAAATAGATACGGTCTTGATGGCTGCATATACAGTATTAAAAATAGAGGGCTGTAATAGATGGCTAAGATATTGTATAAGATAACTAAACTTTTGCTGGATACTCTCTAATGCTGTATCAAGATTTAACGTGAAACTACATTTTCCGAAGTTACATGTATTTCCTCCTGTTAGGAGCTGGGCAGCCGTTGCTGGCGTTCTAGTGCTGATTGGTTTTCATTTACAAGAAGCCATTCCATTTCAATCAAATGTTAGAAACTATGCGTTTGATCTTTATCAAAACGCAATGCCTAGAGAGCGCATATCATCTCCGGTCGTCATTATAGACATTGATGAACATAGTCTTGAGCAATATGGCCAATGGCCATGGCCACGAAGTTTGGTTGCACAATTAATTGAAAAAGTGGGGGTGATGAAACCTGCTTCTATCGCTCTGGATATTATCATGCCAGAGGTTGATCGTTCTTCTCCCTGTAATATAACTCAATTTATCCCCAATATTGATGCCGAAACTAGGGCCAAGATCTGTGAATTACCAACGAATGATGAACTCCTAGCGATAAAACTAAAACAATATAACGCCATCTTAGGAGTCGCTGGTATCGATGGTGAAGCAAGTTTCAGCTTAAGGGCGCCACCATTACTTGTTTCTGGCCCCGACCCTAAGCCATGGATGAAACATTTCTCATCGGCACTGACTAACATTGAGCCATTAGACAAAGCTGCTGGCGGCCATGCAATACTCAGCACGGAAGTCGAAAACGGTGTTATCCGAAGAGTGCCGATGGTTGCAACGGTTGGTAATACCGTTTTGCCATCGTTGTCATTAGAATCACTTCGTGTTGCCACCCGCACAGCCACAATTAAAACCTATAGTTCGGATCGTGGGATTGAAGGAGTGGGCGTCAGTGATTTAATTATTCCTACTCAAGCCGATGGTTCGCTCTACGTGCATTATAGTAAACATGATCCTTCGCGTTTTATATCAGCAGCATCAATATTAGATGGCACGGTCAATCCAGACAATATTGCCCAAAAACTGGTCCTGGTTGGGTTTTCAGGCCTAGGATTGGTCGATTTTCCGACCACTGCGATTGGCGATAGAGTACCGGGTGTTGAAATACACGCTCAAATTATGGAAACAATATTTGACGGTACAACATTATTGCGACCGTATTGGGCTTTATGGCTAGAGGCCGCGATCATTCTGTTGATAGGACTAGCCGTTATCTACCTGTTACCTAGGTTACATACTACTTATCAAGTGATATTGGTTGGTGCTAGCCTCAGTATCATCATCGCGATGGGCTTTATTGCATACCAACAAGCGCGCTTATTGATAGATATCGCCTCACCCATTTTATTGTTCATCGCTTTGTATATTGCCATGTTGGCTGACTCCTTAATTCGAGATGAAGGTCAAATCGAACAACTTGAACAGAATCTTAGACTTGAGCGTGAAGAGGCCGCTAAAGTCCAAGGTGAAATGGAAGCAGCCAAACGCTTCCAGATGGGGATTTTGCCTCAAGCTGAAACAAGTTTTATTGATGAATCACGTTTTGATATAGCTGCGATTATGGAACCAGCTAAAATGGTTGGTGGCGATTTATATGATTTCTTTATGCTTGATAAGTCGCATATGTTTTTCTCGCTTGGCGATGTCTGTGGCAAGGGTGTGCCAGCAAGTTTATTTATGGTCATCAGTAAAACCTTATGCAAAAGCATTGCACTCAGAGATGATTCTGATTATGGCCAATTAGGGCAAATTATTAGCCAAGCAAATCGAGAAATTGCTCGTGATAATCCTGAAATGCTGTTTGTAACGGCATTTATTGGCATTATTAATCTGGATACAGGCGAGCTAACCTATTGTAATGCTGGCCATGAAAGGCCCTTGCTGGTATCGGCCAACAACAAACCCAAAGAACTTGCAGAAGCAAGTGGACCGCCCATTGCAATTATGGACGATATTGAATATAAAACATTTAAATACACACTATCGCGTGACGAGTTTATTTGTGTTTTCACCGATGGTATTTCAGAAGCGATGAACAGCGAGGATGAGTTATTTGGCTCTAAGCGTATATTCGATGCACTTGATAATATAAATCCTTCTGATAACGCTGAATCCGTGCTAAAAAGGTTATGTAATCAAGTTCATGCATTTGTTGGCGAAACAGAGCCTTCAGATGATCTCACAATGTTAGTTGTAAGATGGCATGGTAATAATTAAACACAAAACAATGAACAATGGAGTGATAAAAAGTGGAAATATCTGAACAAATTTTGGATGATGGGATTGTTAAAGTGAACTTATCAGGTCGAATGGATCTTGGTGGCGTGAAATCGATTGAAAAAGAGTTTGATCGCATGACTGAAGCTCCAAGAATGGCTATTATCGTTGATATGGCTGATGTGCCTTATATGTCCTCAATTGGAATTCGTTCTTTACTTATTCATGCAAAATCAGTCTCTGGCAGAGGTGGTAAATATGTTTTATCAAACATACAAAGTGATGTCAGAAATGTGCTTGAAGTGTCGGGCATCGATCAATTGATTAAAGTCTATGAAACGGTAGACGATGCGCTTGAATACTTCGCAGAATAAGTGCAAGTAAGGCTTATTCTTGACTAAAGCACTTAACGATAAGAGTATCTCTCGGTCTCTAACGATACACAATACAGTTCCAGAGATATCAAGGATGAGTCATTGGTTGACAGACTCGCTTGCCGATAATGGCTTATCAAAGAGTATTCAATTTCGTTTTGATCTGTGTGCGAATGAGGCTGTTACCAATATTATTTCTTATGCATATCCTGAAAATGGAACCCATAAAATAGACCTGTTTCTGACTATAAATCCTGACACGGTGATGCTTAACATTGAAGATGATGGCATTGCCTTTAATCCATTATTAGTCCCAGAACATTCGCCATCTAAATCACTTGCAGATGCTAAAATTGGAGGTCTCGGCATAGATTTAATCAGACATTATGTCGATGATTTCGATTATATGCGATTAGATAATAAGAATGTTTTATCGATCAAAATTAAGCTAAATCTAGGTTGAAAGTTAAAGATTAAATATCTAATCAAGCATTTATTCTGTATCCACTGCGGTATTGTTCTATTACCAGAAACCTAAAATCAGTCTCGATAATTTGGGATTTATTTCTTTGTTTCACTTCCTGCTAAAGTAAATACAAACCATTCATCAACCTGTCACAAAACTGACATATTATTTTCTCTTCTCTCGTCGGAATATTTACTGGTATCTGGCCTTACCAAGCCAAGCTTTACGCCAAGGCAATCTCGACTAAATTATCTGAAAATGTTGGGGCGTGACCCATATCCACAAATTCAGCTGAGCTAATACAATTCACGGTACCTTTATTTAGTTGTCGCCAATAACCTAAGGTTGCCACGACTATCCCTGAGCTAACATCATCGGTAATTTTGGCCACCCCCTCAAACGCACCGCGATCATTAAATACACGAACAGTATCGCCCTGTTTGATACCTCTAGTTTGTGCATCAGAAGCATGAATTAATACAAATTGTTCGCCTTGACCTTTGATCTTGCTATCCATATTGGCATAACACGAGTTCAAGAAGCCGTGGCTTTTGGGAGAAATGATATTCAAAGGATATTTGGCGGCAAGCTCCGGATTCATTTCAACTGTTTCGCGTGAAACAACATAATCTGGCAGTTCATCAAGTTGTTCACCCGATTGAAAACCATCATACATTTGTCGAAATGGTCCTGCGACAAAGTTGGTTGGGCCATCTAATTTGAATTCACATTTGCCGGATGGTGTGGGGAAATTACCCTCTTTATGTGGAGCACGGTTATCTTTTGTCCCGACATTAAGTCGAGCATAGCCATGTTGTCTCAGATAGTCTAAATCAATGCCATCACAAGCTGGAGAGTCCCAATCAACATAGTGCTCTAGGCATTCACTATCAGACCATTTGAAGTTTTCTTCCTGATATCCCATACGTTTGGCTAAACGTCGAAAAATCTCATTATTAGGGATGGCTTCGCCCGGTGATTCAACACATTTTGCGTTATAAGTCAGATAGAGGTGTCCCCAAGACAAGACCATGTCTTCCATCTCTGCCCCCATCGACGCAGGCAATACAATATCTGCATAAGCGGCGGTATCAGACATAAAATGTTCAGCCGAAACTAAAAACAAGTCTTCACGCTTTAGCCCCTCAATGATTTTGTCTGTTTCTGGTGCCTGTGTTACCGGGTTGGTATTCCAACACATCATTGATTTGATCGGCGTTTCAAGTTTGGTTTCACCCGTTAATACACGGCCTAATTGCAGGCAGTTTACTACGGGAGTGTTTTCAGGAATTAAATCTGGACGACATATAACATCAAATCTATAAGGATGTTCCCATACTGGAAATTGAAGTGCACCGCCACCGACATGACGCCATGCACCAATCAATGCTGGTAGGCATGTTACAGCACGTATAGCTTGTCCGCCGCCATAGCTTCGTTCTAGGGCAACACCTAATCGAATTGCTGCTGGTGGCGTTGTTGCATATTCTCGGGCAAATTTTCGAATATCTGCAGCAGGAATGCCTGTGATTTTTTCAGCCCATTCTGGCGTTCTATCTTTGGCGCGTTCGGCTAATTCCTCATAGCCAACGGCATAGTTATCAACATAATCCTGATCGACCAAACCTTGTTCAATAATAGTGTTTATCATTGCCATGGCTAATGCACCATCAGTTCCGGGTTTGGGTGCAATGTGCCAGTCAGCTTCTTTTGCTGTTTTTGATGCATAAGAATCTATGACAACCACTTTAGCACCAGACTTTTGGGCTTCTTTGACGATGTGCCAGTGATGTAAGTTAGTGCTTACTGAGTTGCATGCCCATATAACGATGTATTTTGAATGAATGAAGCTTTCTGGATCAACGCCGGCTGTTGGGCCAACGGTCAATAACCAAGCTGTGCATGAGCCTTCACCGCAGAAGGTTCGTTCGGTTACCGTTGCGCCCATACGGTTGAAAAAGGCATCACCACCATTTAAACCGTGGACTAAGCCCTGATTGCCAAGATAGCTATTAGGCATAATGGCATGTGGGCCATGTTCAGCAATGATAGCTTTCCATTTTGTTGTGATTTCATCTAAGGCTTGATCCCAGCTGATACGCTCGAATTGCTTGCTGCCTTTAGGGCCTGTGCGACGAAGAGGGTATAACAATCTGTCAGGATGATAATGGCGCTTCTCATAATCTTTTAACTTTACACAAAGGCCGCCTCGCGTCATTGGATGATCGGCATTGCCTTTGACACTAATGAGTTTACCATCCTCAACCTCATACACCATTGAACACGTATCAGGACAATCATGGGGACAGCCACCATGATGGGTTGTTTTTATAGATGTATTCATTTTAAGTCCTCTTGTCAGTTGGCTTATGCAGACATTGATAAGGTCATTACAGCAAACTATACACCTTTAATTTCGGGCAATTTTCCTGACGATGCCATTCATTTTCTGGTTTTGTCATAATTAAAATTCAAAATAATTTCAAACGGTTAAGGAAACAGCTTGCAAACAACGGTACTTCATGGCACTTTTATGATTGATCTTGGTTATTTGTACATTGAATAGAAAAAGACATAGAGACAATCAAGGATGCTACCTACGAACTAGTTGGCACAAGTGCAAAACGGTGATGTAAGCTTTGAAACTGATCAAGGTACTGAAGCATCAGTTAAATTAACTTTGCCACGCGTTATCAGTAAGAATTAGTTTTGATATTTATGGAATGAAAATATAGGGGAATGTGGGTGGATCAAAAAACGATTTTGGTTGTAGATGATGAGTCTTCAAATATTGATGTCATCAAAAATATCTTGCAACAAGACTATAAGATAAAAGCAGCAATTAATGGCGAAAAGGCATTAGCTGTTGCAGCAAAGCTGCCTGCGCCAGATCTAATCTTGTTGGATATCATGATGCCTGGCCTTGATGGTTATGAAGTCTGTAGGGCATTAAAAACCAATCCGGCAACACGCCAGATTCCAGTTGTTTTTTTATCGGCAAAAGTGACCCAAGATCAGCAACGACAAGGCATTGAATTAGGTGCTGTTGCCTACATAACCAAACCGGTAGAACCCCAAATTCTGATCGACACGGTTGATCTTGTGCTCACTATCTAGTCAGAGTTTGCGACTAAGTATAACTGGTATAGTTATCCTGAGTTTCAGTGGGCTGTTCAGCATATTTGTCACGAATATCCAATATTTCTGGTAAAACAGAATGAAATACTTTAACGATTGCAGGATCAAAATGTTTACCAGCCTCTTCGTCTATTAATTTGACAGCGGCATCAATTTCCCAAGCCTTCTTATAGGGTCTTTCTGTGGTCAAGGCATCAAATACATCCGCAATAGCGACGATTCTGGCTGTGATTGGAATTTCCTCACCTTTAAGTCGTTGAGGATAGCCAGTACCATCCCACTTTTCATGGTGAGTAAAGGCAATTTCTCTTGCCATTTTTAGTAAGGGTGAATCATCATCACCGATGATATCGGCACCAATTTTGGGGTGGCGGCGCATGATTTTCCATTCATCATCATCAAGCTTGCCGGGTTTAAGTAAAACATTATCAGGTATGCCGATCTTACCAATATCATGCATTGGCGCGGCATTGAAAATCAGGTCAACCCAGTCGTCGTCATATGACAGTGCTTCTGCAATCAGCCGGGTGTAATGACTCATTCGAATAACATGTAATCCTGTCTCATTATCTTTGAATTCTGCTGCGCGACCTAAGCGTCGGATGATCTCTAATCGGGTATTTGTTAGTTGCTGGGTACGTTCTTGTACTTTGTTTTCAAGTGTTCTGTTTTGATCATAGAGGGCTAATTGTGTGGTGACACGAGCCTTAACTATAGCTGGGCTAATCGGTTTGGTAATATAGTCGACAGCACCGAGTTCAAATCCATGCTGTTCATCTTCTTCTTGATTTTTGGCTGTAATGAAAATGACGGGGATTTTCTGAGTCAATGGATTGGTTTTGAGTTGGCGACACACTTCATAGCCGTCCATATCAGGCATCATGATGTCTAATAATATAATGTCTGGTTTTGGATCACTGTTAGCGATTTTGAGTGCACGTTCTCCGTTTAGAGCAGCTTTAACTTTATACTCTTCGCGCAAGATGCCACTTAAGATATCAATATTTTCAGGGGTATCATCAACGACTAGGATAGTTTGTCTTGTATTTGCATCCATATATTTCTGCTCCTTAATGCTATAAACAGTTAATTTAACCGTTCAAACTAGTGGACATTGCGTCTAATTGTTCCAGTGCTAATTCGAAATCATAATCATCAATGGCTTTATATATAGCATTAACGATAACTCTTTGTTGTGGTGCCAGAGGCAACGCATCCAATTCATCGACTAAATCTTTGGCGGCAGTATCGTCATCTTCTAATAACTCGCGAAGTTGGGTCAGTAAGTTTGATAACAGCGTAGGATCAACCTGACCTGATCCTGGGCTTGAAGAATCAGCTTTATCAAGACTTTCCAGACCGTTTAAGACTATATCTAATTCGTTTGTTACTTCATTGATGAGAGGTTTCAGTTCAGCCTGATTTTTATTATCAGTCTGGCAAGCTTGTTCCAAACGTGCTGCCACCTGTTGTACCTGTTTGGCACCGATGTTGCCAGCGACGCCCTTGAGTGTATGAGCCATACGCTCTGCTGCCTGTGGATCATCAGAATCAAGTGCAAGTGAAAAATCGGCTTCGAAAGTAGCGTAGCCTTGTTTAAATCTCAACAATAGCTTGCGATACAGTTTTTCATTATTTTGTGTGGTTTGCAGACCAATAGCCGTGTCAATGCCGGCGATGTCGGTTAATTCAAATACTTCTTCGCTGTCATCAGATGGCATCTCTTCGCTGGCTACATAGGGCGCTTTAGGTGTTATCCATTTGGCCATTGTAGAGAACATATCTTTAACATTGATTGGTTTGGAAATATGATCGTTCATACCCGAATCGTGTGCTTTTTTGATATCGTCCGCCATTGCGTTTGCTGTCATTGCAATAACAGGTAAATCCGTTAACTTCAGTGTTTTTCTAATATATTCTGTTGCCTCATAGCCGCTCATTACCGGCATCTGACAGTCCATCAAAATGCCATCATAGTCATTTTTCGCAATCATATCGACAGCGATTTGCCCATTCTCAGCGACATCGACGGTGATTTTGTTGCTAGTCAGAAGTTCAACCGCAAGTTCTTGATTAATGTCGTTATCTTCAACCAATAACACTCTGGCACCATGCAGTTTTTGTTTAATCTCGACAAGTTCATCTTGTCGACTAATGGGACGAACCATATCTTTATCGTCACTGCCTCGTGCGGTCATGATAGCGTCAAGCAGTGATGATGCGGTGACAGGTTTGGTAAGCACATTGCTGATATCGAGGCCTTCGGCTGCTGTACTAACCTCTTCTCTGCCATAAGCTGTCACCATGATAATGATCGGCATATGATCAAGATCAAGCTTGGATTGAATCTGTTGTATGGTTTCAATACCATCCATGCCGGGCATCTTCCAATCCATAAACACGACATCATAGGGGTGTTTATCATCTGCACTTTCTAATAATGCCAGACATGCCTCACCAGAAGCTGCTTGATCTATCTCTGCGCCGACGTTGGCAAGCATCGCAACTAAAATTTCCCTGGCAGAAGTATTGTCATCGACAACCAGCATTTTGAGTTTATCCAGATGGGTTTTAGTTGCACGACGTTTAGAAGCTTCGCCTTTTTGTTTGCCTAATTTAACGGTGAAATGGAACTGGCTGCCGACACCAGCTTCACTACTAACCCAAATATCGCCCCCCATCAAGCTGGTTAGATTTTTACAGATAGCTAAGCCTAGGCCTGTACCACCATACTTTCTAGTGGTCGAGCTGTCTGCCTGACTGAATGACTGGAATAATTTTCCAGTTTGTTCCTCAGTCATACCTATACCCGTATCTGTAACACGGAAGTAGATGGTGACCGAATCATCATCTTCTTCTTTGACCTCTGCTTTGATGATGACTTCACCACCTGTATCTGTGAATTTAACTGCGTTATTTCCTAAATTGATCAATATCTGACCGAGACGAAGAGGATCGCCAATTAGCGCTGTAGGCAAGTCATGAGCAATATCAAACAGGAATTCAATGCCTTTCTCTTCGGTTTTCATTCCAATAAGACTGGATAAATTCTCCAACACATCTTCGAGTCTAAACTCGACCGCTTCAATATCAAGTTTGCCTGCCTCAATTTTAGAGAAATCCAAAATATCATTGATGATGCCTAATAATGCCTCAGCAGAGAGATGAACTTTTTCAATGTAATTACGCTGTTTTTTATTGAGTTCAGTCTGTAAAGCGAGGTGTGACATACCTATAATGGCATTCATCGGTGTGCGAATTTCATGTGACATATTCGCTAGGAAGTCTGACTTGGCCTTGGTCGCTTCTTCAGCCGCTTCTCGGGCTTTGACTTGCTCGGTTACATCAGAAGAAATACCACCGATAGCAACGAGTTTGCCTTTTGAGTCATGAATAGGAAATTTGTGTGAGATAAAGGTGTGTTCCGAGCCATCACTTAATGTAAGTATTTCTTCTAATTGTAAGGGCTCTTTTGTTTCGATTACTTGACGGTCTTTTTGTTCTAAGATGTCTGCTAATTCTGCTGTCATCAAGTCAGAAGCTCGGTGCCTAACCGGGTCAAGATTTGAGGTATTTCTGACTTCGTTCCATAATCTGTTGACGATGATATAACGTAAATTGAGATCTTTGAGATATATCATCGCTGGGGAATTATCAAGTACTGCCTGCAGCATGTATCGGCTGTCAGCGAGGGCTTTTTCAGAAGCTCTACGCTCGGTAATATCTCTTATGGAGCTTGCTATTGTTAAGCCTTCACTTGTCTCGATTGGGCTGAGACTTATCTCAACGGGTATAAAATAACCTTCTTTTGCTAGGGCAACTAGATCGACATTTCGCCCCATAGAACGAACGCTAGGATCTTTGACATAGTCTTTAACGTTGTTTTTATGACTTTCTCGCAGTTCATGAGGCAGTAATTGCTCAATAGGCTTTCCGATAAGCTCATCGCGTTGATAGCCAAATAATTCTTCAGCCCGTTGATTAATCAGAATGATCTCACCAGATGGCTTGGTAACGATCATGGCATCAGGTGCTGATTCCATCAGTTTGTGGAATTGCTCCTGACTTTTGCTTAACTCCATTGTTCTTTGTTCAACTTTATCTTCTAGTTCGTCTTTGGCTCGGGCAAGAGAGCGGTTGGCGCGCTCACCAATCCAGTAATTAAACCCCATCAAACCGAAAGTGAGAAATAACGATATACCCAATACGGTATAAACGGTATTACGGGAGATGATGAAACCTTTTAGTGCCTCAGATTCATCCATTTCTGATACAAAGCCAATTCCAAGTTGATCGTCCCATACCCAAGCACTTAGAACAGGTACACCTCTGTAATCACGCATTGGTTGTGTAGCAGTTCCTTTACCGCCTTCGATTAAGTTCTTTGCCATATAGGTTAGTGGTTGTTTATCTTTTGCGAGCTTAGGCTGCCAGCCATCTATTAGATTGCCGCCGGGATCAGATAGTTTTATGTTTAGTACACTTGATTGATTTTCTTTAAGTAATCCAACTTTGACTAACTGTGGATTAAATCGACTGTTCGAGATCATCATGCCATCACGATTAACAGCATAGGTTTCGACAGTCGTTCCTGTGAGTCCTTGGCGGAGAATGTCTGAAAATTCGTTATTAGGATCGACGCTGGCAACAACGGCGGCAGCGGGTCGTCCAGCATAATCCCAGACTGGCGCTGCAAAATACATTCGGACACTATTTTCTGAGGGTACGATACGCGGTGGCAAAAAGACCGCTTGTCCTTTGAAAACGGTGTCTTTGAGTTCCGGCAGAATATGTTGCACAGACGGAGTGTTATCGAATACCACGGTACCATCAGACAATACCATTGAAAACTGCCAAGTGCTGACATCTGATTTTCCGTTCTTAAGCAAATGTTCTAGGTTGGGAGCTCCCATCTGCTCAGTGTTATTTGTTTTGTTAACTCTTGCAAACAAGGTCTTTAAGTCGGTTTCATTTGCGATCAATGTGACTTGCCTCAGAGCACCGTTGATCCAGTAACGCATGGTTTCTTGTGTGGCTTGTAAAACCGTAGTGAGTGATTCGGCGGTTTTTTCCGTAGTAATTTTTTGTTCTCGGTGGAGTGAAAACGACGTCACTACAAAAATTAGCATTAAAATTAAAATAATCGCTAAAGCAGCATAAAATTTGAAATAATCAGATTGGTATATTCCTTCAATTTCGTTGAGATGGCGTCTTGTATAGCCAGTGATAAGAAGGAGGAAAACAGACAGACCAAGCAAAATCAGTACGATGTTCAACAAGGATATTTGATGCGATTCGGAATTGTCGGCTGGATTTGCCAGAGTTTGTAACTCAACACTGACCCATTTGTTCCGAATAGAATCCTTTTCTGCTGGCGTAATGTTGCTCAGCATTTTGTTGAGTATAGCTACTAATTGTGGCCAATCTTTTCGTACTCCAATCGCTAATTCGTATTTAAAGCCAGTGGAAAAGTTAACTTTCAAATTATCAATGCCCAGAGTGGTAACACGATCGATAGCACTCAATTGATTAGCAAAAAGGGCATCAAGTTTGCCATCAGAAAGCTGTTGTAAGCCTTCAGCTATAGAAGTGACGTAGACCGGTTTTATATCTGGGTATTCGGATTTTAGCCAATCATCCGTTGCATAGCCTTTGACAACACCTAAGCTTAGCTTATCAAGTTGGTCTATGCTGTTCAGTGCGCCTGTTTCTTTCTTGGTAATAATAACGGCAGGTACAGACAAATAGGTTTGGGTGAATAGAAAATCTTTTTGCCGTTCCTTTGTTATGCCCAGCGCTGAGACAATATCTATGTCGCCGGCATGGTACATATCCATAACTTGTTGCCAGTTTTCTATTTTGGGGAGTTGGAGCTCAATACCGAGTTGATTTGTGATTAAGTGCAGATAATCAGCCACCATGCCTCGGTGTTGATTATATTCATCAATATATTCAAATGGTCGCCAGTCTGGATCCGCGCCGAGATTAATGACAGGATGATCGTTTAGCCACTCTAATTCATCTTGAGTTAATAATGTTGTGGGTACCGTTATGCTGTCATTGTCGTTATGCTCAATCTGTATCCATCGGGACACGATTTTATTGCGTTCAGGACGAGTAATGGAGGTGATAGCTTTGTTAATAATACTGTGAAGCAACGGTTTATCATCATTGACCAACATTCGCAGCGGATTATGGCTCAGCTTGCTGGGGAAAGACCTTAGTCCTGAAAACACATTTTCGCTGATATAAAATTCAATTACGCTTTGAGCATCTATCGTGGCATCGGCTTCACCAGCTAAAACCATTTCAATCGCACTTAAAATCGAGTCAGTTTCTATGATTTCTATGTTTGGATTGGCTTGATGAATAGTGGCTATCGTGGCATACCCTTTGGGTATAGCTAAGCTATGACCAGCGAGATCAGCCATGTCTTGGAAATCGCTATCATCGCGAACATATATGTAATCTTTTAATGTTATGTAGGCCGACGTATGCAATGAATAGTGGCTGCGTTCTTCAGAGTAGTATGCTGCACTTAACAGATCTAGCTCGCCCTTGCGAAGCATGTCTTGAAGTTCTGAGTATTTGGCAGGTTGTTTGGTGAAGGTAAATTCTAAGCCTGTTTTTTTAGCAATCAGGTTTAAGTAATCAATAGTAATACCTTGGTTATTACCAGTAGCATCATCGTAAATAAATGGAGGCCAGTCAGGCTCATTTCCCACTAAAACAATAGGATTTTCTTTGATCCAACGTTTTTCCTCTGGGGTAAGGTTAATTGCTTTTGTAAGCGACTCACCCTTGTTAACTTCGATAAGTTTATCTCTGAGTTCTTTATCAAGTGTTTCTAGCGTATCTGAGAGTATCTTTTTGTTTTCGCTATACTCATTTGATTCCAGTAATGCCAGAGCTTTTTGCGTTTCACCTTGTGCCACATGTTGCAAAACCTGTGATTCGATTTCGTAGAGTTTCTGTGCAGTGCTTGTTAGCCTTTTGTCGTTTAGCCGCCCGACCTCTGAATGGTGTTGCTTAATACTAGTAAGCGCCTTATCAAAGCGACCAATGGCCGATTGGTAACGTTCGAGCCACTTGGGTTCAACGGTGTATGCATAGGTAGTGATTGAGCTGGTAAGTACTTCATCTTGAAAACGTAACTCTCTGGCATACTCAATAAGTTCAGCAAGGCCATCCTTCGTGCCAGTCGTATTCTCAGATAACGCAAAAGCAGTCGGTGAGAATGTACAAATAAGCAATAGCTGTAGCAGTATTAATCGGCATACTGAACCAATTATGTTCATGGTTCCTTCTCCGTTAGTGCTTGTGCGGGTTCAAAGCCGTAGTGACTAATAATTTGGTGGTATTGATCAGTATTAAGGAAATTTACGAGCTCTTTATCTATCGCGTTAATAAGCTGAGTAGCATTAGGGTAGTGTTTAGAAATTGCCATGGTTACAGGTAGGGTAAATACGGCTGGATCCAAAACTCGGAATGCTTTCGAGATCCCGGTTGAAGTGGCAATGGCTTGAAAATATTGTGGATTATTGATCGCAATATCATAGCGCCCTGATAGCAGACCTGTAAGCTGTTGAGTTGACTGATTGACATACTCTTTTTGTAAATACGTTGCACTGTCAAATTGTGGCCCATATGTCCAGCCAAAAATAGGACCAAATTTGTAGTTTTTAAGTTTGTCTAAATCACCATCAAAGATGATAGGACTGTCAGCACGTACAATTAGATGTTGTGATTCGAAAATATGTGGTGTGTGCGTAAAAAAAGCGATTGCGCGCCGCTCGCCCGTTGCAGTTAAATTGAATGCGATATCTTGCCGACCACTTTTTAATTCCGCGAGCATGATTCGCATACTAGGCTGTTGTGTGATTTCTATTTCGTAGCCTAATTTTTCGAAGATGGTGCGGGCAATTTCATATGAAGCGCCCTTAAAGTTACCTTCTTCGTCCTTATAGTAGAAGGGTCTGTAGTCTTCGGGAACCGTCAGTCGTAGTACTGGTTTTGTCTCTGCAGCGTCACAACTAAAAACAACAACGGGTATTAGCTGCGATAGAAAAATGATGACTTGCCATGTTTTCATTGTTCACAATTCCTTTGATACCTGCAAGCTTGATCATATCGGCTATATCAATGCTTTATCGTATGCTAGCGGAAATAGATTAAATAGTCAGCACCGCATGGTGTTTTGAATAATACTAAACTTAATTGGCAACGCTATGACAGCTTAATTTGATTTTTACTATCATGTCATTCAACGTAGGTTGTCGGCAGGGCGGTTGTTCTATTCGTTATACCGTTATATTGTTGGGTAGTTATAACTATTATATTAATGGCTGTTGTTATGGCACGTTTTCAGTTCTATTTCAGCAAACATGGCATCGAAACCTATCGTGTTATATAGACCAACTTTTATTTGAAACGTAATTAACCCCCACTATTTTGGGAGCACAACAGAGTGATTAGGCAATACTTTTTTCTAGCCCTTTTAGCATTGATGTTATCGGGATGCACGCACCTTCCTACATCTGATCAGCTGTCACTTCCATTATTAAAAGGCTGGCATGACGGTCAAGCAATGTACTATGTGACCACGGATGTTTCTGATAAAGAGCTGGCGCAGAAGATGGGTGTCAACTATGCACCGAGACTTGCTGATGCGATTCCTACATACCCAAAGCCACCTCGAGTGAAAACGATTCTGGAGCGTGTTTATGCCTTTCCAAATGGTGAACAACAAAAAACTGTTTTTGCATCAGTTCCAACACCGATTGGCTATAAAAGTGACGATATCAACTACAGTCC
>JBFIJJ010000007.1:0-24931 GCA_041600795.1 Methylophagaceae bacterium
CAGAAGTGAAACGACTTAGCGCCGATGATAGTGTGGGAGTTCCCATGTGAAAGTAGGACACTGCCAAGCTTTTATATAAAAAATTACCCGGTCCACATAGTGGTCCGGGTATTTTTTTGTCTATCAGATTTGCATTGCCCTAACTCGAACATGGCAAACCCCATGTGATAAAAACGCCGGAGGCGCCCGCAGGTGTGATGCACGATGCATCTCATCAAAGTAGGACACTGCCAAGCTTTTTTTAAGAAACCTGTCTCCAATCGAGGATAAACTTTTAGTTATCTGTTGAGCTAATAAGATTAAATATTAAGACTATTTTCGTTTCAATATCTGGTTATAACCTCTAATTTTAAAATCATTAGTATTATTGTTGATTTTAACTAGACTCGTTCATTTTTTACTGTTATTATCTTTTGCAATTCTGAAACAACTCCCCTTTATAATCACATGCGTCCAGCACGCGTCTAAATCTATTTCTATTTAAAAAATCCCATCTAGGTAATACATGAATTTAACCGAACTCAAGAAGATGTCAGCTGCCGAGCTGATGGAACTCGCCATATCAATGAAATTAGAAGGATTGGCAAGAAATCGTAAACAAGATTTAATTTTTGCAATTGTAAAAGCTCACGCTAAACAAGGTGACGATGTTTATACAACAGGTGTCCTAGAGTTACTACCTGATGGGTTCGGATTTTTACGTTCTCCAGAAGCTTCTTATGTTGCTGGACCTGATGATATTTATGTTTCACCAAGCCAGATACGCCGTTTTCATTTACGAACGGGTGATACTATTAAAGGTAAGATTCGTTCTCCTAAAGATAGTGAACGCTATTTTGCATTGATCAAAGTTGAAGAACTCAACTATGAAAAACCTGAAAATTCTAAAAATAAAGTCCCATTCGAAAATTTAACTCCATTATTCCCTAATCAACGTTTCACATTAGAGCGTGGCAATGGGAGTACTGAAGATTTAACGCCGCGTATTATTGATTTAGCAGCTCCTATTGGTAAGGGGCAACGGGCCTTGATTGTTGCGCCACCTAAATCAGGTAAGACTATGATCTTACAAATGGTCGCGCAGTCTATCGCTGCAAATTATCCAGATAGTGATCTTATTGTTTTATTGATTGATGAACGTCCAGAAGAAGTAACTGAAATGGAGCGTTCAGTTCGTGGTGAAGTTGTTTCGAGTACCTTTGATGAACCAGCATCTCGCCATGTACAAGTTGCTGAAATGGTTATTGAAAAAGCAAAACGTCTAGTTGAACACAAACGTGATGTGGTTATTTTATTAGACTCAATAACACGCCTAGCTCGTGCCTATAACACTGTTTCACCATCATCGGGCAAAGTTTTAACAGGTGGTGTCGATGCGAATGCATTACAACGTCCTAAACGATTCTTTGGTGCAGCTCGTAATATTGAAGAAGGTGGTAGTTTAACTATTATTGCTACTGCGCTTGTTGAAACAGGTTCACGTATGGATGAGGTTATCTTTGAAGAGTTCAAAGGTACCGGTAACATGGAATTACAACTTGAACGTAAACTCGCAGATCGTCGTATGTATCCTGCAATTAACGTCACGCGTTCAGGTACACGTAAAGAAGATCTATTGACTGATGCAGATGATTTACACAAATTGTGGATCTTAAGAAAACTACTTGCACCAATGGATCCGCTTGAAGCTATGGAGTTCTTAATGGATCGCTTAAAAGCGACTAAAACCAATGCTGAATTCTTTGACACAATGAAGCAAGGCTAGCTAAAACATATCAATGCACTCATTACCACCGGCTCTTTTTATTATGGGCCCGACTGCAGCTGGCAAGACAGATCTAGCTCTTCAAGTAGCGCAACAGTTTCCGGTTGAGATCATCAGTGTAGATTCTGCTCTGGTTTATCGTGGTATGGATATTGGTACTGCAAAACCCGATAAACAGGTTTTAGAAAAGTATCCTCATCATCTTGTTGATATTATAGAACCCACACAAAGCTATTCTGCCGGCAGTTTTCGTAAAGATGCCTTAGCATTAATGGACGATATCACCAAGCGAGGTAAGATCCCATTATTGGTGGGTGGAACCATGTTGTATTTCAAAGCATTACAACAGGGGTTAGCTGAGTTACCGTCAGCTGATAGTTCGATACGAGCACAACTTGATCGGGAGGCTGAACAATATGGTTTGGCTCACTTACACGACCGCTTAGCGAAAATCGATCCTGTTTCGGCAGCACGCATTCACAGCAATGATCCGCAACGTCTACAACGTGCATTAGAAGTATATGAGATTACGGGTAAGTCGCTAACCGAACTTACGCAGACACAAACGTCGATTTTCCCATATCATGTGTTTAAGCTTATTTTAAGTCCATTCGATCGTAAGGTCTTACATAGTCGTATTGCTGCACGATATAACGCAATGATTGATAATGGTTTTATTGAGGAAGTGAAGTCATTGTTAGAACGTGGTGATTGTCATCAGGATTTACCATCGATTCGAGCAGTTGGTTATCGTCAAGCATGGTCTTTTTTACATGGTGAGTACGATCAAGCTACATTAATTGATAAAGCGATCATTGCTACCAGACAGATGGCTAAACGCCAGTTAACATGGTTACGAGCTCAAGACGATGGCGTTTGGTTTGATAGTGGTCCTGACCTACCAGTGGAACAGGTGCTAACATATATAACAGAACAGCTAAAAGAATATGGCTATAGTGTAAAGTGATGCGCGTTCTGTTATTGAAAACACAACAACATAATAGCGAAAAATAATAATAAATCGGAGAGATATTATGGCAAAAGCACAGTCGTTACAAGATCCGTTTCTAAATGCATTAAGACGCGAAAACGTGTCCGTTTCAATCTATTTAATGAATGGAATAAAACTACAAGGTCAAATTGACTCTTTTGATCAATTTGTCATTTTACTTAAAAACACCGTAAACCAAATGGTCTATAAACATGCAATATCTACCATTGTTCCTGCACGTAATGTCACGATTAACGCTGACGATTAAGGGAGTACATTGATTGTTTGAACGTCCCGATAGCAATGCTGCTTTTGATGACTCATCACAAAAAGAGGCCGTTGTTTTAGTCCATCTTGATTTTAATGTTGACGATTTTGCAGAATCTGAACAAGAGTTTATTGAGTTAGTCGGCTCAACTGGAGCTAATATCGCAGCCATAGTTCATGGTAAACGTCAGCGACCAGACTCAAAATATTTTGCAGGTACCGGCAAGGTTGATGAAATACATGAGCATGTACTAGCAAGTAATGCCGCATTGGTCATTTTCAATCATGAATTGTCACCAAGCCAAGAACGAAACCTTGAAAAGAAATTGGAATGTCGGGTGATAGCCAGGACAGGTCTTATTCTTGATATTTTTGCTAGGCGTGCTCGTTCACACGAAGGTAAATTACAAGTCGAATTAGCACAACTTCAGCATTTATCTACTCGACTGGTTCGAGGCTGGACTCATCTTGAACGACAAAAAGGTGGTATTGGTTTAAGAGGGCCGGGTGAAACTCAGTTAGAAACGGATAGACGTTTACTTGGTCAGCGTATTAAATCATTAAAAAAACGACTTGAGAAAGTACAATCTCAACGTGAACAAGGAAGACGTTCACGTCAGCGTGGCAATATTCCTGTTGTGTCATTAGTTGGTTATACCAATATGGGAAAATCGACCTTATTTAATCGCATCACAACATCAGAAGTGTATGCGGATGATCGTTTATTTGCGACCTTAGATCCAACTTTAAGAAGGTTGAAGTTACATGAGACTCATGCGTTAGTCGTTGCGGATACTGTTGGTTTTATTCGTAAGTTACCGCATGACCTAGTCGAATCGTTTAGTTCAACCCTAGAAGAAACCAGAGACGCAGCCTTACTACTTCATGTCGTTGATGCAGCAGCATCTGATCGAGATGAATTAATGCATCATGTTGATGATGTATTGCAGCAAATTGGTGCTGATGAAGTGCCGCAACTTATTGTCTGTAATAAACTAGATAAGCTTGAAGACCGTAAGCCACGCCTAGATCGTGATGAAAATGGTAAAATCACACGTGTCTGGTTATCAGCTAAAACAGGAGAGGGTGTCGAACTGTTACGACAGGCACTTAAAGAGTATTTCCCTGAACAACAAACACCACTGGAACTTATTGACTAATCAACGGTTCCATAATGTGCGCTATGTCCGTAAAATAGCGCTTTTATAGAAGAATATCTCATTTTTGGAGAGCTTAATGGCTTGGAACGAACCAGGTAAAGACGATAAAGATCCGTGGGGTGGGCGTAATAACGACAATCCACCTGATCTTGATGAAGTAATTCGAAATATGCAACGAAAGCTAGGCGGGCTGTTCGGTGGTAACGGTCAAAGTTCAAATCAAGAACCTTCCTCAACGGGCGGTTTTCTTGGTTTCGGCTTAATAGCATTAATTTTATTTATCGTTTGGCTACTATCCGGTATTTATATAGTAGAGCCAGCACAACGTGGCGTTTTACTCCAATTTGGTGCCTATAAACAAACTACACTACCGGGCCCACATTGGCATATTCCATATCCATTTGAACATGTTGAAATAGTCGATGTTGATCAGATCAGCAGTACTGAAATTGGCTATCGTTCATCTGGCGGGCGAACTGATAGTACTATTCATTCAGAATCGTTAATGTTAACTAAAGATGAAAACATTGTTGATCTTAAAATTGCTGTTCAGTACAAAATAAAAGATGCTTCACAATATCTGTTTAATGTCAGAAATCCTGATCTTACCTTGCGTCAAATGACGGAAAGTTCAGTGCGTGAAACCGTTGGTAATTCGAAAATGGACTTTGTATTGACCGAAGGTCGTACTCAAATCGCAAGTGAAATTCAGCAATTATTGCAGTCGCTTCTAGACACACATGAAACTGGACTAATTGTAACTGGTGTTAACTTGCAAGATGTACAACCACCTGATCAAGTTCAAGCTGCTTTTGCTGATGTTGTAAAAGCGCGTGAAGATTTAGAACGTCAAAAAAATGAAGCTGAAGCTTATGCTAATGATATTGTGCCACGAGCACGTGGTGCATCTTTCCGCTTAGTGCAAGAAGCTGAGGCCTATAAAGGTCAAATTATCGCAAAAGCGGAAGGTGAAACCAGTCGTTTTTTACAAGTTATGAAAGAGTACGAAAAAGCACCAGCCATAACAAAAGAACGTTTGTATATTGATACGATGGAATCGGTTTATTCTCAAAGCCAAAAAGTCTTGGTTGATGTTTCTAAAGATAGTAACAATGTGTTGTATTTACCTTTGGATAGGATGCGAGGATCACAAACTGTTGCGCCGACACGTATAGATCTAAGTAATTATCCAACAACGGGTTCAACGCCATCGAGCTCACCATCAGTTCGAGATGATGCGCGTAGCAGAGGGGGCCGATAAATGTCAGCACAAGCAAAATTCAATATATTTGTAGTCATTGCACTGCTATTCGTTGCGTTATCAAGCGTATTTTTTGTTGACCAGCGTGAGCGTGTTTTATTACTTCGTCTAGGTCAAATTGAACGCTCTGATTATCAACCGGGAATACATTTTAAAATTCCATTTTTTGATGAGATCCGTCGTTTTGATGGACGTGTATTGTCATTAGATTCAACACCTGCGGGTTACCTTACAGGTGAAAAGAAAAACCTATTAGTTGATTCGTTTATTTTATGGCGAATTTCTAATGTTGCTGATTATTTCACTGCAATGAGTGGTGACGAAAATAAAGCAAGAGATCGTTTATCGCAGATCATCAAAGATAATTTACGTGGTGAATTCGGTAAACGCACAATTCAAGAGGTTGTTTCTGGTGACCGTGCCGCGATGGTGGCTGATATTATTAAAAGTGCTAATAACTCTGTTGCAGATTTTGGTATCGAAGTTGTCAATGTGCGGATCAAGCGTATCGATCTTCCTACTGAAGTAAGCTCATCTGTCTATACTCGAATGGAAGCGGAACGCGAACGTGTCGCCAAAGAGTTACGTTCACAGGGTGCGGAAGAAGCAGAAAAAATTCGTTCAGATGCGGATCGTCAAAGAACCATTTTATTGGCTGAAGCGAAACGTGCTGCCGAAGTACTTCGAGGTGAGGGTGATGCTCAAGCGACTGATATCTATGCTAAAGCATATGGTCAGAATAGTGACTTTTACTCATTCTATAGACGCTTAACAGCCTACAGCAACGTGTTTAACGGCGATGACATGTTGGTCATCGAACCTAAAGGCGATTTTTTCAACCGTTTCGGTAGCGCAAAAGATTAATTAGATAGTGAATGATGCGTTACTAAATAGTCTATGGGCGGCTTCTGCATTAATGTTAGTGATTGAAGGTATTATGCCTTTTTTAAATCCTAATGCTTTTCGTCGCGCATTATTACAAATGGCTAACATGCAAGATATGCAATTGAGAACAATAGGTTTGTTCAGCATGATCTTGGGTGTGGTTCTACTTTATTGGGTACATTGATTAGATGAGTCAAAAAGAACGCTGGTTGCTGCCAGAAGGCATTGATGAGTTAATGCCTGCCCAAGCAGCACAGCTTGAAAAATTACGCCGAAAGTTGGTCGATAAAATGCAAGGATGGGGTTACCAATTGGTATTTCCGCCACTCGTTGAATACCTTGATTCTTTATTGACGGGTACAGGTAAATCACTTGACCTACAAACATTCAAACTCACAGATCAAATGTCAGGTCGTTTATTAGGTATACGTGCCGATATGACACCGCAAGTAGCCCGAATGGCGGCGCATAATTTACGCGATCAACAAGGTACACTTCGTCTTTGTTATATTGGAAATGTGTTACATACACTACCTGATGGACAAGGCACGTCACGTAATCCGATTCAGTTAGGTGCTGAAATTTATGGGCACTCTGGCCCAGAAAGTGATATTGAAATTCTTCAACTGATGGTCGAAGCTATCAACATTTCTGGCGCTATACCATCATTGCTACTAGATTTGGGACATGTTGGTATCTACCGTGGACTTGCGAAACATGCAGGTTTAAATGCTGAGCAAGAACAGGAATTATTCTCAGTATTGCAACGCAAAGCACTGCCTGAGATTGAGACATTATTAACGAGTTACACTTTGTCGGTTAGTAATCAGGCTATGTTATTAGCATTAGCGGAATTAAATGGTGACAGAACAATTTTAAAACAGGCACAAGCAGTGCTATCAGATGCGCCAGACTCAGTTCAGCAAGCGTTAAGCACACTAGAAACGATCGCAGACATGGTTGCTCAGCGTCTGCCTGGGGTTGCAGTAAACTTTGATTTAGCTGAATTACGCGGATATCACTACCACACGGGTCTTGTCTTTGCTGCTTATCAAGCAGGATCGGCACAAGCCATAGCAATGGGTGGCCGTTATGATGATATTGGTGAAGATTTTGGTCATGCACAGCCTGCGACAGGGTTTAGTTTGGATCTGAGGACCTTGGTCAATCAGTTACCTAATGTACAAAATGAGAAAGACATTATTTCTGTTGTATGGTCAGATGATCCCCAACAAAAAACGATGGTTGAACAACTACGGAGCCAAGGCGAAATTGTTGCCTATCAACTGTCTGATACCGACATAACATCTAAAACACTTATAAAACAAGAAGGTCACTGGTTAGTGGCTGAAACAGGAACACAAACACGTGGCTAAAAATATCGTTGTAATTGGCTCCCAATGGGGCGACGAAGGCAAAGGCAAGCTTGTTGATCTATTAACAGACAATGTATCTGCTGTTGTGCGATTTCAAGGTGGGCATAATGCGGGGCATACCTTAGTTATTGATGGTAAAAAAACGATATTGCACTTAATTCCATCAGGTATCTTACGTGAACACGTGCAATGCTTAATCGGTAACGGTGTCGTACTGTCACCTGAAGCTTTATTCAAAGAAATGAATGAACTTGAAGCCAATGGTATTCCTGTTCGTGAAAGACTAAAGATTAGCGCTGCATGCCCATTAATACTGCCGTACCATGTTGCCTTAGATCAGGCTCGGGAACTGCGTAGAGGTAAAGATGCTATCGGTACAACCGGACGTGGTATCGGTCCTGCCTATGAAGATAAGGTGGCTCGCAGGGGGTTACGATTAGGTGATTTAATCAACGAAGCGTCATTTGTGACTAAATTAGAGGAAATAATTCGTTTCCATAATTTCTCACTCATTAATTATTATCAAGCTGCACCTGTTAATTTCGAACAAGTGCGCGATGAAATTTTAGCGATGCGTGATGGTTTATTACCGTTAATTGCAGATATACCGTATTTATTACAACAGTATTCAGAAGCAGGTGCTAATGTCATGTTCGAAGGTGCACAAGGTGCATTACTTGATATCGATCATGGTACCTATCCCTATGTGACATCGTCTAATACGACTGCCGGTGGTTGTGCTGCTGGTGCTGGTGTTGGTCCTTGCCATATTGACTATGTTTTAGGTATCACCAAAGCCTATGCAACACGAGTTGGTGCTGGCCCATTCCCATCAGAATTATTTGATGAAATCGGTAAACATTTATCTGTAAAAGGCCATGAAAAAGGCTCAACGACTGGACGTGATCGTCGCTGTGGTTGGTTGGACTTAGTTGCATTAAAACGTGCTGTTTGGCTCAACAGTATTACGGGTTTATGTTTAACCAAACTGGATGTACTTGATGGTTTAGATAACATTCGTCTTTGCGTTGGTTATGTTCGCGATGGTAAAGCAGTTGATATCATGCCGTTAAGTGCTGAAGAATTTGAAGGTTGTGAACCGGAATATATCGATATGCCGGGTTGGAGTGAGTCAACATTAGGTATTACTGATTTTGATGCACTACCAACTAATGCACGTAATTATATTAATGAAGTTGAACGTCTTGCCGGTGTTCCAATAGATATTATTTCAACTGGACCAGACCGTATCGAAACAATTATCACACGCGATTTATTTAGCGTTTAATAATCAAGATAGTGTTTAAAAATGCCCTCTGCCGAGGGCATTTTTGTATGTGTTAGTCAATAATAGCTGAATAAAGTGCTGAATAGTCGGTATTTGCCAAACCTTGCTTAAGTGTCTTTGCTAATAGTTTATCAACACCTTCCAAACCACTCACATCCAGCCCCATGCTGGCAGCTACTTCTAAAAATAGGGTCACATCTTTAGCCAGATGTTTGGTGGGGAAATTAGGGTTGGCATAATCTTGCTGTAGCATCCGATCGAGTTTTTTATCAAAAGTAGGTGCATAAAGTGCACTTTCTCGAACGATATTCATAAACGGTTCAGTGGCAATGCCATTTTTTTGTACCAATGCGAGACTTAATGCAAAACTTGCAGTTAATCCTGCAATAAGCTGGTTCATCGCTAATTTTACAGTTGCACCTTGACCGACTTTGCCAATATGTCGTGGATTATTGCCAATAAGGTTGAGTAAGGGTAATGCGTGATCAAAATCAGTTTCTTCACCGCCTGCCATTAAGATCAATGTACCTGTTCGTGCTTCTGGCAAACTACCTAAGACTGGACACTCCAAATAATGCCCTCGAAAAGACTCAATTCGTTTAGCCATTGAACATGATTGTTCTGGTGCAATGGTGCCCATTTGAATGAATAATTTATTGTTGAAAGCCGCTGGTGCGATGCTATCAAGCACATCATTGATAGCAGCAGCATCACTTAACATCAGCAAACAATAGTCATTTTTTTCAACAGCGGCTTGCGCTGATTTGTAAACAGCCGCACCTAATTGCTTTAAGTTTTTAACTTTTTCTGGTGTTCTATTGAATACAGATAATGACACACCTTCAGCAATAAGATGCTCACCAAGAGCTTGTCCCATAAGTCCTATTCCAATAAGTGCTACATTCATGATCATTTAATTCCAAGTTAGAGTAATAAAAACAGTTTACGCCATAGATGCTTAGGGCGTAGTGAGATAGAATATAGCGTTATTTTACAGTAGAAACAGGGGAATGCTGTGTACAAGAAAAACATGACCATTGCTGGTTTTGATGATGAGTTGTTCAGTGCGATAGAAGCTGAAAATCAACGCCAAGAAGATCATATCGAATTGATTGCGTCTGAAAACTATACCAGCCCACGCGTTATGGAAGCTCAAGGCTCGTCACTCACTAATAAATATGCTGAAGGTTACCCTGGCAAACGTTATTACGGTGGCTGTGAATATGTTGATAAAGCAGAAGTACTTGCAATCGACCGTGCTAAAGAGCTATTTGGCGCAGATTATGCCAATGTGCAACCACATTCTGGTTCACAAGCCAATGCCGCTGTTTATCTTGCATTATTACAGCCAGGTGACACTATTTTAGGTATGAGCTTGGCTCATGGTGGTCACTTAACTCATGGTTCTAAAGTTAGTGCATCAGGTAAGATTTATAATGCTATTGCGTATGGTTTAAACCCTGAAACTGGTGAAATTGATTACGATGAAGTTGAGCGTTTAGCAAAAGAACATCAACCTAAAATGGTCGTAGCTGGTTTCTCAGCTTATTCACGCGTTGTTGATTGGCAACGTTTCCGTGATATCGCCGATTCAGTAGGTGCGTATTTACTTGTTGATATGGCGCATGTTGCAGGTTTGGTGGCAGCGGGTGTTTACCCAAGTCCTGTTCAAATTGCAGATATTACAACTACAACAACACATAAAACATTGCGTGGTCCTCGTGGTGGTTTGATTTTAGCTAAAGCTAATGAAGAAGTTGAAAAGAAATTAAATTCAGCGGTATTCCCAGGTTTCCAAGGTGGTCCTTTAATGCACGTTATCGCTGCTAAAGCGGTGGCATTTAAAGAAGCGATGTTACCTGAGTTTAAGACATATCAAGAACAGGTTGTTAAAAATGCCAGAGTGATGGCTGATGTGTTTATGAAACGTGGTTATGATGTGGTTTCTAAAGGAACGGATGATCACTTATTCTTAGTGAGCTTTATTGAAGCGGGTTTAACAGGTAAAGACGTTGATGCATGGTTAGGCGATTCTAATATCACAATCAACAAAAACTCTGTACCAAATGATCCTCAATCTCCATTTGTGACATCAGGTATTCGTGTTGGTACACCAGCTGTAACGACTCGTGGTTTTAAAGAGAAAGAGTGTGAAGATCTTGCAAACTGGATGTGTGATGTCATTGATAGCCGTGGTGCTGCCACAGTTATGGATGAAGTAAAACAAAAAGTATTAGCTGTGTGCAAAACATTCCCTGTTTACGCATAAACGGTTGATAGCATGCGTTGTCCATTTTGTGGTGCAGATGATTCAAAAGTAGTTGATTCAAGACTTTCGGCCGAGGGTGATGCTATTCGCCGTCGCCGTATGTGTGTTGAATGTAACGAACGTTTCACCACGTATGAAACAGCGGAACTTACCTTACCTAGGTTGATCAAACGCGATCAATCTAGGTCGGTGTTTGATGAAAATAAGTTACGTTCAGGTTTCTTAAAAGCACTTGAAAAACGACCTGTAAGCATTGATGCTATTGATTCAGCCGTCAAAGGTATCGTTCGTCGTTTGATTGCGACCGGGGAACGTGAAGTCGAAAGTCGTTTAGTCGGTGATTGGGTTATGGAAGCGCTTCACGACTTGGATGAAGTTGCGTATGTTCGTTTTGCTTCTGTTTACCGAAGCTTTCAAGATGTAAATGCATTTAGAGAAGAAATAGAACGTATGGAAAACCGTAACGACCAGCTAACAAAGGAATAAACTGATGCTACGAGTCATTATTTTCTGCGATACATGCAATCCTCAAGGTATTCGTTACATTGAACAAAAACGAAGTAGCCAACGTGGTGATGTTGATGGTCGTCGCATTACAGATGGTCGTTCATGGTACGAAGGCTCATTGGAAGAAGCACTTGAGTTAGGCTGGGTTGAAACTGATGGCAAGCATATTTGTCCTCGTTGTCAGGAGCGCCGAGGCTAACTAATATCATGGCTAATCATGAGTATTACATGGCTCGTTCACTACAACTTGCCGAACGCGGGCGCTATACCGCTGATCCTAATCCATGTGTTGGCTGTGTTATTGTCAAAGACGACACTATTATCGGTGAAGGCTGGCATCAAAAAGCCGGACAAGGTCATGCTGAAGTCAATGCCTTAGCTGCCGCTGGTGATCAAGCCTATAATGCTGATTGTTACGTTACCCTTGAGCCCTGTAGCCATTTCGGTAAAACACCACCTTGTGCTGATGCACTGATTACAGCTGGCGTCAAACGCGTTATTATCGCTATGACCGATCCAAATCCACTGGTGTCAGGACAAGGAATTGAAAAATTACGATCAGCAGGTATTGAAGTCATAGTCGGTATATTGACCGAACAAGCAGAACGTTTAAATCGTGGTTTTTGTCAACGGATGCGAATCAAACGACCATTCGTACGTAGTAAAATTGCGATGAGTGTTGATGGTAGAACAGCAATGGCATCGGGCGAAAGCCAATGGATAACTGGACCTGATGCAAGACAAGATGTTCAACAGTTACGCGCTGAAAGTTCGGCGATGCTAACGGGTATAGGTACGATCATTGCCGATAATCCAAGTTTGACAGTGAGACCAGAAGGTAATTGGTATCCTGAGGGACAAGATGTCAGACAACCGCTACGAGTGGTTGTTGATAGTCACTTAAAAATACCATTAACATCAAAAGTATTAACTGATAATTACCCAACAGTAATTGCAACAACGGTAGAAAATCTCCGTCAGCTTGATTCAGAAATTATTCAGTTGCCATCGATAGACGATCATGTTGATTTAAACGCATTGATGTCAGAATTAGCCCAAAGACAGATTAATTCCGTTATGGTTGAATCAGGTGCAAAGCTAAATGGAGCTCTATTGCAACACGGTTTGATCGATGAGTTAATCATCTATATGGCACCTAAACTAATGGGTGACGCTGCTAGAGGTTTATTCCATTTACCTGATTTAAATAACATGTCGCAAGCTATTGATTTAGCGATTTCCGATTTAAGAGCGATTGGAAATGATTGGCGAATAACGTTAACACCACAGTATAAAAAGGTTTATTAATTATGTTTACAGGCATTATTGCCGCGATTGGCAAAGTAACATCGGTGCAATCAAAAGGCGGTGACTTACGTCTTCAAATCGCTACTCAAAAACTTGATTTAGCTGATGTGGGTTTAGGCGATAGTATCGCGATTAACGGCGTTTGTTTAACGGTTGTTGAACTGCAAACAAATCAAGTCAGTTTTGATGTGTCTCGCGAAAGTCTAGATCGAACTAGTCTGGGAAATGTGCAATCTGGCAGTAAGGTCAACCTTGAGAAAGCATTAGCAGTAGGTGACCGACTTGGTGGTCATTTTGTCAGTGGTCATGTTGATGGTTTAGGTACTGTTGTTTCAAGACAAGAATCAGCGCGTTCGGTTAAATTTCGTATTGAAGTACCAACTGGTTTAGAACGTTACATTGCTGAGAAAGGGTCAATTTGTATTGATGGTGTCAGTCTAACCGTTAATAATGCTTTGGATAATTGGTTTGAAGTCAATATTATTCCTCACACAATGCAAGAAACGATTATCGACAGCTATCGCGTTGGTACTAAAGTTAACCTTGAAGTCGACTTAATTGCACGTTATTTGGAACGTTTATTACCACAAACGAAGACCGGAATTACCCACGAAACACTATTAAAAAATGGATTCATCAAATAATGAAAGTAAATACAACTCAAGAAATTATTGAGGATCTAAAACAAGGTAAAATGGTCATCATAATGGATGATGAAGATCGTGAAAATGAAGGCGATCTTGTGATGGCAGCTGAATGTGTAACGCCTGAAGCAATTAACTTTATGGCCAAATATGGTCGAGGGTTGATTTGCATTACCTTAACCGATCAACGCTGCCGACAGTTACGATTACCTTTAATGGTGTCAGATAACCAAGCTGCTTACTCAACCAATTTTACGGTTTCAATTGAAGCGGCACATGGCGTTACCACCGGTATTTCAGCAGCCGATCGCGCTTTGACAATTAAAGCTGCAGTTAGTCCTGATGCCAAGCCTGAAGATATTGTTCAACCTGGACACATCTTTCCAGTAAAAGCTCAAATGGGTGGCGTGTTAACACGTGCAGGTCATACTGAAGCCGGTTGTGATTTGGCTTTATTAGCAGGTAAAGACCCGTCAGCAGTTATTGTTGAAATCCTGAATGATGATGGCACGATGGCCCGTCGTCCTGATTTGGAAAAATTTGCCGAAGAGCATGGTTTGAAAATAGGTACGATTGCCGATTTAATTAGCTATCGTCTTGCTAATGAGATGACGGTACAACGCTTATCTAATTGTCACTTACCAACCGAATATGGTGACTTCGAGTTATATAGTTTTCAAGATACAGTCAATGGACAAGTGCATTTAGCAATGGTTATGGGTGATATCGATCCCGAGCAAGAAACACTAGTTCGAGTTCACATGGCCGATCCATTAAATGATTTATTAAGTTCAACACGCGAACCTAGTCATTTTCCTATTCCAGAAGTCATGCAGAAAATTCAACAACAAGGAAAAGGCGTGTTGGTGGTACTACGTCTACCGCAGCAAAACAAGCAACTAGCAACTAAGATAGAACATTTTCAACAGCAAGATCGTAATGAAACGATCACTCCAGTTAAAACAGGCTGGGACTTTAGAACGTTTGGCGTTGGTGCTCAAATTTTGTCTGACTTAGGTGTTAAAAAAATGCGTGTTATCGGTACTCCGACCAAACTGACTGGTGTATCTGGATTTGGCCTTGAATTAGTAGGCTATGTTGAGGGTGACTAGCCGATCTTCAGCAAACATCGTTGTCATTGCTGGTGAGGCATCGGGTGATGCCCATGCTGGCAGAATGATAGCCGAATTAAAGCAATTGGCACCAAATATACAGGTTTCAGGTATTGGTGGTGACACCATGCGAGATGCTGGTGCAGATATCTTTGTTGATTTCTCCGAACTTGCAGTCATGGGCATTGTTGAGGTGCTTAAACGCTATCGAAAAATCAAGGCAATCTTTAATCAATTGGTCAAGCGTCTAGCTGATGATAAGCCTGATTTATTAATTGTTGTAGATTACCCAGGTTTTAACTTGAAGCTGGCTAAAAAGGCCAAAAAACTCGGCATTCCCGTATTGTATTACATCAGCCCTAAAGTATGGGCTTGGCGAAAAGGTCGTGTAAAAACCATCAAAAAAGTAGTTAATCATATGGCGGTTTTATTCCCATTTGAAAAAACACTTTATGATCAAGCTGGCGTGCCAGCGACCTGTGTCGGTCATCCATTGGTAGATGCCGTACAAACACTGCTAACATCAGAACAAGCTAAAATTAGATTTGGTTTAGATCCTGAACATCGTGTTTTGGGCTTGTTTCCGGGAAGTCGTCGAAGTGAAGTCGAGGCACTACTGCCAGTGATGATTGAGGCTGCAGAGCGGATTCATCAACATCATTATGATGTGAGTGTCGTGTTGCCATTGGCCCCGGGGCTTGATCCTACTGTCATTCAACCGCTTTTAAAGGTAAGTAAATTACCCATCAAAGTTGTTAAACATGATTTTTATGAGTTGACAAAAGCATGTGATGCTATTGTTGCAGCATCAGGCACGGTTACGTTAGAAATAGCATTACTTGCAGTACCACACCTTATTGTCTATCGTGTTGCACCGATGACGTATCGTATTCTAAAACGTCTAGTTAGAATTCCGTATGTTGGCTTATGTAATATCGTAACCGGTAAACCAGTGATACTGGAATTATTACAAGATGATGTTACTGCTGAACGTTTGGAACAAGAGTTAACGTTGTTACTCACTCAACCAAATAGCAAGGTAAAAGCTGAGACAATTAGACAAGAAGTGTTAACTGCACTTGGTCCTGCTGGTGGTGCACATAATGCAGCTCAATTGGTTATAAACATGTTGGACAAGTCACTATGACAGCACAGATATTTATTGCGGGTGTAGATGAAGTGGGGCGAGGTCCATTGGCGGGCCCTGTGGTTACAGCAGCCGTGATTCTCGACCCTAATAAACCTATTGAAGGTTTAAATGATTCAAAAAAATTAACTGAAAAACGTCGTGAGCAACTTGAACCATTGATTAAACAACATGCCTTAGCATGGGCATTAGGTCGAGCTGAACCTGACGAGATTGACGAGATTAATATTCTACAAGCAACATTAGTTGCAATGAGGCGCGCTGTTGAAGGTTTAGCGATTCAACCAACACATGCATTGGTCGATGGAAACAGAGCACCCAAATTGGCATGTCCTGTTACAACCATTATTAAGGGTGATGAATCAGAACCTGCAATTGCGGCGGCATCAATTTTAGCTAAAGTAGCGAGAGATCGGGAAATGGTCGAAATGGAACAACACTATCCTGGTTATGGTTTAGCCAAACATAAAGGCTACCCAACCAAACAACATATCGAAGCACTAGAATTATTGGGCGTGACGCCGATTCATCGTCGCTCATTTCGTCCCGTTCAACTTGTGTTGTAAGCAGTAGTTAATTGATTAAGCGTGGTATTATAGCCGGCAATGTTATCCCTAAATAAAATCTTCTCCACATTGAGAAACAAACGGTTGAGAAATAAACCTTCTGGCACTGATAAACAGACTACTTCTGGTAGTGCTGCTCCTCTTATTATTCAAAGACCAGACCATACGATTTCTCGCAAACAAATTAGTCCCCATGCTTTGAAAGTATTGTATGGTCTAAAAGATGCCGGCTATGAAGCATATTTAGTCGGTGGCTGTGTGCGTGATTTGTTATTAGGTCATGAACCTAAAGACTTTGATGTTGCAACTAATGCGTCGCCGGAACAGGTTCATAAGTTATTTAGGAAAAGTCGTCTGATCGGTCGACGTTTTAAATTGGTACATGTTGGCTTTGGTAAAAATATTATTGAAGTAGCCACATTTAGGGCGCCACCTGAGGCTGAACAACATGTTGATGATCAAGGCAAGATCATGCGTGATAATGTCTTTGGTACATTAGAGCAAGATGCGTGGCGGCGTGACTTTACTATCAATGCCTTATATTACAATATTCGAGACTTCTCTATTGTCGATTATACGGGCGGTATCGCCGATTTAGAGGAAGGTAAGATTAGACTAATTGGTGATGTTGAAACGCGTTATCGTGAAGATCCAGTTCGCATGCTTCGAGCGATTCGCTTTGTCGGAAAATTAGGTTTAGTGCTAGATGATGAAACCGAACGTTGGATCCCTAAACTTGCCAATTTATTGAAAGCTATTCCTGCCGCTCGATTATTTGACGAGTCTTTAAAGTTATATTTAAGTGGCAATGCCGCAGTAACACATGAGTTATTGTGTCATTACAATGTGTTTGCACAATTGTTTCCACAAACCGATGCTGTTTTACATACCGAACAAGATCATTTTCCAAGAACATTATTGATAAAAGCACTAGAGAACACGGATCAACGTATTGATGACGACAAGCCTGTTACACCAGCGTTTTTATTTGCAGCATTACTTTGGGAACCGGTAAGACAACGTTGGCAAGACTATATTGCTAATAGAATTCCTAGTATCCCCGCATTACAACGTGCTTCTGCCGAAGTGATTTCAGAACAGATAAAAGATGTCGCTGTGCCCAAACGCTTTACGTTAGTGACGCGTGATATTTGGGTGTTACAAACACGATTAGAACAGCGTTCTGGTAAACGTGCTTTTCGTGTTTTAGAACATCCAAAATTTAGAGCTGGCTATGACTTTTTATTGTTACGGGCAGAATCAGGTGAACCTCTTACAGAATTAACGCAGTGGTGGACTGATTTCCAAGTCGCGAGTGAAGAAGAACGTTTGAAAATGGTGAATTCCTTACCTAATTCATCTGTTAAACGTAAACCACGTCGCCGTCGCCGCCGTAAACCTGCGGCAAAGAGTGAATGATGCGCGTGTATATTGGCCTAGGTAGCAATTTAGCTGAGCCTATAAAACAAATAAATTTGGCTATTGATGCGCTCAATGCATTACCTGATTCAGCTGTAATCAAGCAATCATCGCTTTATTCGAGCCCACCAATGGGGCCTCAAGATCAACCCGATTATGTTAATGCCGTAGTTCTCATTGATACCGAACTATCACCACATCGATTACTTGATGGTCTACAATCAATTGAGCAACAACAAGGTCGGATAAGAAAACGGCATTGGGGTGAACGAACAATCGATCTGGATATCTTAATCTATGATGATGTGGTGATAGATGATGAGCGGCTACACGTGCCACATCCGGGTATTGCGGATAGGTCATTTGTACTCTATCCGTTAGCTGAAATTGCGCCTAGCATTGATATTCCAATTCTAGGTAACATTAGGCAATTATTAGAAAACTGTCCACGTGATGGCATACAACTACTTGAAACGAATTGATTATGAATTCTAAATTACCGTATCGCTATATTGTTGTAGAAGGTCCTATCGGTGTTGGTAAAACACATCTAGTCAAGCGATTGGCAGAAAGTTTATCGGGCAGTATTTTGCTTGAAGAACCAGAAAACAATCCTTTTCTTGAGAAGTTTTATCTGCACCCAAAGCAATCGGCATTACCTACGCAGCTTAGTTTTTTGATGCAACGGGTCAAGTTGAGTAAAACCTTAGAACAAGATGATTTTTTTAATGATCTTCGTGTTGCTGATTTTATGGTTGAAAAAGATCGTTTGTTTGCTCAAATCACCTTGGATGATGATGAGCTTGCCTTATATAACATGGTTTATGACAATCTTACGATGCAACATCGTAAACCAGATTTAGTCATTTATTTGCAAGCACCTTTATCTGTATTAAAAACACGAGTATCACAGCGGGGTATTGGTTATGAGCAACGAATTGAAGATGCTTATCTAAAACGATTAACGGATAGTTATGCTGATTTCTTTCATTATTACGATGAATCACCATTATTAATTGTTAATGCGGAACAAATTGATTTGGTTAATAGTGAGCAAGATTATCAAAACTTATTATCACAAATCAGCAGCTTGCATAGCGGTCGACAATATTACAATCCATTACCTGTTAAAGAGAAAAAATAATGAGTCGGTTAAATTTAACCCATCTCCGGAAGATGAAAACAGAGCACAATAAGATTGCTGTGCTTACCGCATATGATGCTAGTTTTGCTCATGTTTTAGAACAAGCTGGTGTTGATGTCATATTAGTTGGTGACTCTTTAGGAATGGTGATTCAGGGCCAAGAAAGTACATTACCAGTGACAGTGGATGACATGATTTATCACACGCGTAACGTGGTTAGAGGTACAGAATCAGTATTTGTTATCGCTGACATGCCATTTATGAGTTACGCCAATACGGATCAAGCTATTCAAAATGCTGCACGATTGATGGCAGAAGGTGGCGCTCATATGGTCAAACTTGAGGGGGGAGCCGTTGTTGCTGATACTGTAAAGCAGTTAACAGAACGTGGTATTCCTGTTTGTGCACACTTAGGCTTATTACCGCAATCAGTGCATCGCCTAGGTGGTTATCGCGTGCAAGGTCGTGATGAAGATACAGCAAACCAGCTTGTAAAAGACGCATTGACGTTACAAGACGCTGGCGCAGATATGGTTGTACTCGAGTGTGTACCTGCAAACTTAGCGAAACGTATTACCAGTGAAGTTGATATGGCCGTTATTGGTATAGGTGCCGGCAGTGATGTTGACGGACAAGTGTTGGTACTTTATGACATGTTAGGACTGACACCAGGCAAACGTCCGCGTTTTTCACATGATTTTCTAGCTGATACTGGAGCCATTCCAGCCGCTATTGCCAAATATGTTCAAGATGTAAAAGCGGTTATATTCCCTAGTGAAGAGCATCATTTCTAGTGCAAATAGTTGAGTCAGTGAGTGCGCTTAAAGCACAGATTAGAGCATGGCGTCGCGCCGAGCAGACAATTGCATTTGTCCCTACGATGGGAAACCTACACCAAGGTCATTTATCTCTTGTTGCCAAAGCCAAAGAATATGCAGATAAAGTTGTGGTCAGTATTTTTGTAAACCCACTACAGTTTGATGATAAATCTGATTTATCGGCCTATCCGCGAACTCTTCACCAAGATATTGAACAATTAACAACAATAGAGTGTGATCTTGTTTTTACACCATCAGCGGACATCATGTATCCAGATGGCATGGCTAATCAGACTACCGTATCTGTGCCTGGCAGTGATGATAAATTGTGTGGTAAAAATCGCCTAGGCCACTTTGATGGTGTTGCTACTGTAGTGACCAAGTTATTTAACATGGTACAAGCTGATTTTGCTGTATTTGGTGAAAAAGATTACCAACAATTATTAGTCATTAAAAAATTAGTTCAAGATTTAAATATACCGATAGATATAGTTGGCGTGGCGACCTATCGTGAATCACATGGCTTGGCAATGAGTTCGCGCAATCAGTATCTGACCGAACAACAACGCCAGCAAGCGGCTGGACTGTATCAAACTTTATTAGCTATTGAAGCAAAACTGCAGCAAGGTGAAGATAATTTTGAACAAATTCAATCGATTGCAATGTCTGAGTTAGCGCAATTGGGCTTTGAACCTGATTATGTTGATATCCGCCAAGCAGACACGTTGGCGCAAGCAACCCCGGGTGACAAAGCACTACGTATTCTAGCTGCAGCACGTTTAGGCAAAGCACGTTTAATTGATAATATCGCCTGTAATCTTGCTTGAGTAAGCTTAAAAAGGGATAATGTCGTATTAGATAACTAGTGATCGTCGGACATGCAACTGACTTTATTAAAAACCAAATTACATCGTGCCTGTGTTACTCATTCTGAACTTGAGTATGAAGGCTCTTGTGCTATTGATAGTACATTGTTAGAAGCTGCGGGTATTCATGAATACGAGCAGATTCAGATTTACAATGTAGCCAATGGCGAACGTTTTACGACATATGCAATTCGTGCTGAAGCTGGCTCAAAAATCATCTCAGTAAATGGCGCTGCAGCTCATAAAGCAAACCCAGGTGATCGCATCATTATTTGTGCCTATGGCACTATGGATGAAAGTGCGGTTGCCGAATTCAAACCAACGTTAGTTTATTTGAATGAGCACAATGACATTATCAATACGCGCCATTCAATTCCTGTCCAAGCAGCCTAATTAATAGGCATTCACAGAGTTAAATTACATGGAAAGACTGTTCGAAAGTATGTTGTGGAACAGCCGCTTTGTCGTGGTTGTTTCAGTATTAGTTAGCTTGGCGACTGCATTTGCCATGTTTTATATGGCAACAGTTGATGCTTATTTTCTCATCTCACATTTAGGCGAGTATCTTTCTCCTGATTTGATTGGTGAAGCTCGTAAAGCCTTTCGGGCTGAAACAGTGACACATGTCGTCGAAGTGATTGATGGCTATTTACTTGCTACGGTTTTATTGATTTTTGCATTAGGTTTATATGAACTGTTTATTAGCAAAATTGAACAAGCGGAAGAATCAGAAACACAATCATCTGTATTGGCAATTAATAGTCTTGATGATCTTAAAACACGCTTAGGTCGTGTTGTGATCATGATCTTAATTGTTAATTTCTTTGAGCATGCCATTAGTATGAACTTTCACGGTGCGCTGGAGTTGTTAGCATTAGCTGGTGGTATTGCTTTGATTGGTGTGACACTCTACCTAACTCACGCAGAAGAGCATAAATAGCTAGCCAAACATAGTGGTTGATTTTGTCTGGACTGCTATCATCTTGTAATCAACTTAAATTTAGTCACAAAACAGTCATCAAACTGTTATCAGTTTGTCATGGATAATCTCTATTATTTGATGGAATAAGTCAAAATAGAGATTTGAAATGCTTAATATTGAACACGCAATTCAGCAAAAATTTCCCAGCTTTGAAACCAAAAGTCCTTGGATAAAAAAGCCTACCATCAGCTTGTTACGTAAGCTTTCTCATGAACAAGAAGTTAATCATTTCCTTGATACACATCAAGATCTCAAAGGTTTTGATTTTGTTGAGCAAGTGCTTGAACATTTTAATTTTAGTTATTCCATTGCACATCGTGATCGTAAAAATATTCCGGCAACAGGTCGTGTTGTTATCGTTGCCAATCACCCTCTTGGTGCCTTAGATGGCCTTGCTTTATTAAAATTGGTTGGTGAAATTCGCCGTGATGTCAGGATTGTCGTTAATGATATGTTGATGAATTTCAAAGCGGTCGAAGATTTATTGTTGCCTGTAGATAATTTAAATAAAGCAACTCAAAAAAGCAGTGTTTCCAAAATTATTAATTGCTTAAATAATGATGAAGCTGTGATTGTATTTCCAGCTGGTGAAGTGTCGCGAATTCGCCCTAATGGTGTGCGTGATGGTAAGTGGACGAGTGGATTTTTAAGTTTTGCTAAAAAAACTAACTCACCGATATTACCTATTTATGTTAATGCTAGAAATTCGCCTTTATTTTATAGCAGTTCGATGGTGTACAAGCCATTAGCAGGTATGCTGTTAGCACACGAAATATTCAATAAAAAATCTAAAACAATCACTATGAGAGTGGGTGAGGCAATTCCTTATCAAGCCATTGCTACTTTACCGCTTGTTAAAAAGCAAAAAACTAAACTTATTCGCCGCCATTTATATCGTATTGCTAAGGGTAAATCATCGTTATTCTTAACCGAACAAACCATTGTTCACCCACAAGATCGTCGGGCTATAAAAAAAGAATTACAACAAGCTGAGTTATTGGGTGAAACCAGTGATGGTAAAAAAATCTATCTATTTGACTATCGATCAGATTCAGCAGTAATGCATGAGATTGGACGTTTACGTGAATTTACTTTTAGACAAGTGGGTGAAGGTACGGGTAAGAAGCGTGATTTAGATCGCTACGATCGTGACTATCGTCATTTGATTTTGTGGGATGATCAGGACTTAGAAATTGCCGGAGCCTATCGTTTAGCTGAGGTCAAAAGACTTATTGAAAAGACCGATAGTCGCGGTATTTATAGTCAAGAATTATTTGATTATAACGCAGATAAAATGGCGCCTATTTTTGAGCATGGCATCGAGTTAGGACGCAGTTTTGTAAGTCCAAAATATTGGGGTAAACGCAGTCTTGATTATCTTTGGTATGGTATTGGAGCTTACTTAAAGTGCTATCCGAATATACGTTATTTGTTTGGACCTGTTAGTTTGAGTAATAGCTATCCAGACCGTGCTAAAGCACTATTAGTCAGCTTTTATCAGCATTATTTTAATGATGATCAACACCTTGCTACGGCACGTATGCCATATAGATTGACACAAGATCAACAATTTCAGGTCAAGCTGACAGTTACCGGCCAAGACTATGATGCTGATTTTAAGGCATTACGTATGCAACTAACTCATATGAATGTCACGGTGCCAACATTGTATAAGCAGTATTCAGATTTATGTGAGCAAGGTGGCGTTAAATTTGTTGATTTTAATATCGATGCCGATTTTGCAAATTGTATTGATGGCTTAGTAATTGTTGATTTGAGTCTGCTTAAAGCCTCAAAACGTAAGCGATATTTAGCTGATTAACTAACAACTACAGGCCGTGGCATTTTTTATATTTAATGCCGCTGCCACAAAAACAGATGTCATTACGAGCTAATGTGATCGGCGGCAGTATGTCACCATCTTGGTAGAACCAGTGGTTTTTAATTTTAATGAATCGTGATCGTTCATGCAGTTGACTTACCTTGTCATCATCTTGATAAAACGCTGAAAATTCTACTGTGGCAGTGTTATTTTTAGAGCGATGATCAATGATTTTTAAACCTAACCACTGTGTTTGTTCAAACAAACTAGCAAGACTTTGCCCATCATCTGGCTTTCGATAATCTGGATGTAAGCTTGCAATGAGGTAAGAAGCATTTTGTAGATAAAATGCACTGTAACGCGAGCGCATCAGTTGTTCAGCACTACTCGCAATAACTGCTCCATTGTGCAAAGGCTGGCAACAGCCTGAATAACTACTTCCACTGTTACATGGACATAAATTAGTATTATTGTGCGATGTCATGCATCTGTACCAAAGGGAATTGTCATTAGATCGGGATAGATAAACTGATAGTTTAAAAGTTGTTTTACTTTTTTATTGCTGACTATTTTAAATTCGGATTCAGTAATGTCTGCGAAACTAGGTGCAGGTAAACCTAGCAAAGCTCTAGCATGACTATAAAAATGACGTTTTGTGGGATGTGTATCAGCACATGCATTAAATACCTCATCCCATTTATGTTGTTGAATGATAGCGTCAATAATGCCAATACAGTCATCACGATGGATTAAATTAACCGGTGCATCAGCGTGTTGAATGCGTTTGCCATTAGCAAAGAAATTGCCCGGATGTCGAGCATAGCCAACTAACCCACTCAAGCGAAGGATAGTTGTTTGGAAATGGTGATTAGCTCTAAATAGCGTTTCTATTTGAAACAATAAACTATTGGCGTTTTCATTACTTGAATCTTCCGTCACGATGTCATTTGTTGTGTTGTAAACGGAAGAAGAGCTCACAAAAATAAGTTGTTTTATCGGAGAGCGTTCAATCTGAGCAATCAGCTGTTGATATGATTCAATAGTCTTGGATGTAATATTAATAATCAGAGTGTCAGATCTGAGAAAATCCGCACAATCATGACTTATATTGTCTATGTCAACAATATAAGGTGTGACGTTATCGCGTACTAATGAGTCCAGCTTATCTGGTGAGCGAGTTGATAAAGAGACTGCATAATCTCTGTTGGCAAAATGCTCGGCAAGAGGGTTGCCCAACCAGCCGCTGCCTAAAATGCTAATGGTTTTGATAGGTTTTTCCTAAGATATTAGGGCTTTTGCATGTCGATAAACAAATCTTCAACTCTTCTTCTTGC
>JBFIJJ010000008.1:0-24429 GCA_041600795.1 Methylophagaceae bacterium
GTTTAATGCTTCTGATAATGTGTAATCCGTCAGCGCCAATGCTTTCTCTGCTTCTTGATTACCATTATTTTCGACACCTTTATCATCTTCCTTACCGTTACCATTTTCAAGATGTTTTGTTAAATCTTTTTCACGTAGAGGCGTAAAATCACTGTTTTCAGATTCAGATACTCTAAGTCCGCCCACCTCAATATCAGGCACAATACCTTCTGCCTGAATTGAACGTCCCGAAGGCGTGTAATAGCGTGCAGTCGTCATTTTTACTGCCGTTTCATTAGTGAGAGGCATCACAGTTTGTACAGAGCCTTTACCAAAGGTTTTGGTGCCAAGGATGATCGCGCGATGGTGATCTTGTAATGCACCAGAAACAATTTCTGAGGCTGATGCTGAGCCACCGTTAACCAAAACAACAATAGGAGCACCATCTAGGTAATCATCGGGTGTTGCATTAAATTTTTGTTTGGAATCTGCAACACGCCCATCTGTGTAGACAATCAAGCCTTTTTTGATAAACGTATCAGATACCTCAACTGCCGCATCCAATAAGCCACCAGGATTGTTTCTTAGATCGAGCACCAAACCATTTAATGGGCCATTGTTTTCAGTTTTTAATTTTGAAATCGCTTCTTTTAAGCTGGCACCTGTGCGTGAAGCAAATGTGCTGATGCGGACATAACCGTAATTTGGTTCGAGTAGCCTTGATTTAACACTTTTGACCTTGATGATGGCACGTGTTAATTCAATTTTTAACGGCTTATCTTCACCTTCTCGGATAATGGTTAGTAAGAGTTTACTACCAGGCTCTCCCCTCATTATCTCTACGGCATCACTCAAAGACATGCCTTTGACTGGTGTGTCATCAAGACGAATGATTAAGTCACCAGCTAAAACGCCACCTTTTGCAGCAGGGGTATCATCAATTGGCGATACAACTTTAACAAAACCATCTTCCATTGTGACTTCGATACCTAGTCCGCCAAACTCGCCGGAAGTACCTTCTCGAAGTTCTTTAAAATCGGTAGCATCTAGATAGGTTGAATGAGGGTCAAGTCCTGATAACATGCCGCGAATCGCATTTTGAAGTAACACTGTATCTTCGACTGGTTCAACATAATTATTTTTGATACGACCAAACACTTCTGAAAAAGCACGAAGTTCGTCAAGAGGTAAATCTGGTCTGATATCAGATTTATCAGCAAAAACCATCTGGCCAAAAACCATGGTTGCACCCAATGTTGCTCCTGCAATAATTAAACTCAGATCTCGCTTAAAAAAACTCATAGATGATTCCTAGTTAATGCCTAACTTTGTTTGCCTAACCATTTAGATGGATTGGTTGGGCTTCCTTTATGTCTTATTTCAAAATACAAACCAGCGTATTGTCTGATACCTTTGTCGCCACTGAGTGCAATTAGTTCACCAGCTTCTACATTATCGCCAACTTCTTTAAGTAGCGATTGATTGTTACCATATAACGACATGTATTTATCGCCATGGTCAACGATAATCAGCAGACCAAACCCTCTTAACCAACCTGAAAATACAACTTGTCCAGCAGCGCTTGCTTTCACTTCTTTACCAGAAGGAGCGTCAATCATAATGCCTTGCCAAGTGAGTTTACCAAGATTTCGTGTACTGCCATAGCGTGCAGTGACTTTTCCTTTAATAGGCCACGGTAAAGAACCTTTCAAGCTGGCAAATTTCTGATGTGTTTTGCCTGGCATAGAGATAACCTGCTTCTCTTTCTTTTCTTGTTGCTCTTGCAAGGATTTGAAAACGGCTTGCAGGGCGCGCTCTTCTTCACGTAAAGCACTAATTCTAGTTGATTGTGCATTGAGCTTTTGATCTAGCTGCTTTAGCGTAATTAATCGTTGCTGATTGTTTTGCTCTAATTGCGTTTGTTGACGTTGACGTTGTTTATACAGGTCTTGTTGATTTTGTTGTGCCGTTGTGAGCTCGTGTTGTTGATTAGTTAATTCAATAAGGGTTTCATTTATGCTGGCTAACTGTTGCTGCCGGGCCTGATGAAAATAATGAAAATAAATGCTGCTTCGACTAAGCTTTGCTGGATCTTGTTGGTTTAACAATACTTTTAAATAGTTTGGTTGAGCGTTAGTAAATGCCGCCCTGAGCTGTTTGTTCAGCGCGACCAGCTGCTTAGAGCGAGCTTGTTGTTGTTGATCATGCTGTGCTTGCAGGACCTTAATTTTTTTTGCCTGCTCTTGTATCGACTGATCGAGTTTATACAAATCACGATTTAATTTTGATGCAGCCTGACTTTGTGTTTTGAGTTGTTGATAGAGCGCATTTTTACTGGCTTTAGTGTCACCCAATTCTTTCGATAATGATTTAATCTCAGTTTGCACATTTTCTAATCGTTGTGTGGTGGTTGCTTCTGCTCCAGCAAGGCTTGGAGCCAGAATTAACAAAGCCAAACAGAGTGATTTGTACATTAACCAAAAACCTTAAACAAATGTAGCTGCTATTTTAAATTAACCAGAAGGTGTTGACCCATTTCTGAAGGGATAGGCAGGCCCATTAATTTCAGCATGGTTGGTGCAATATCAGACAATGTGCCTTTGGCATTACAACTGGCATTACGACCAGCGTAAATAAAAGGTACTAAGTTGCTAGTATGCGCTGTATGGGCTTGTCCGGTGTCTTTATCTAGCATCATCTCTGCATTACCGTGATCAGCGGTGACTATCATTTCACCGCCAACTTCTTTCAATGCGGACCAAACTCGACCTAAGCAATTATCCAATGTTTCAATTGCCTTGACGGCAGCATCAAAATTACCGGTATGACCGACCATATCAGCATTAGCAAAATTACAGATAATCATATCGTATTTATTGCCAGTAATAGCTTTAACTAATTGATCCGCCACTTCCGGGGCTGACATACTCGGTTGCTGATCATAAGTATCAATATTGGGCGAAGGGATTAAGATGCGGTCTTCACCATCAAAAGGTTGATCGCGTCCACCATTAAAAAAGAAGGTTACATGAGCATATTTTTCAGTTTCTGCAATACGGAGTTGATGTAATCCAAGTGAGGAAACATAATCTCCCAACACGTTATTGAGCTTTTCAGATGGGAAAGCTATAGGTGCTGTAAAGTCTTTTTTGTACTCGGTTAGGGTGACAAAACTGGCTAGTTTGATTGTTCTGGTACGTTCAAAACTATCAAAATCTGATTTGATAAAACATTCTGTTAATTCACGGGCGCGATCAGAGCGAAAGTTCATAAAAATAACAGCATCGCCATCGTTAACGGTAATCACAGAACCGTTTTCATCAGTGATAGCAGTGGCTTTGACAAATTCGTCGCTTTCATCACGATCATAAGCCATTTCAAGTGCAGTAGAGGCAGATGCGGCATGAAACTCGGCTTCACCGTCAGTAATCAAATTATACGCCTTAGCGACACGGTTCCAGCGTTGGTCACGATCTAAAGCATAGAAACGCCCTATCATCGATGCAAATTGACCACCACCAAGTTTTTTGAATGTTTGTTCCATCAAATCAATCGAATGTTGTGCACTTTTTGGCGGTGTGTCTCTACCATCTAAAAAGGCATGAACATAGACTTTTTTTACACCACGTTTTACTGCTAGTTCAACCATGGCTTGGATATGTTGTTCATGGCTGTGCACGCCACCGGGCGATAATAAACCGAGGATGTGAACCGCATTGTCATTATCTAATGTTGCATCAACAGCATCGGTCAAAATATGATTTGTGAAGAACGAACCCGTTTGAATGGCCTTGCTGACCCGAGTGAATTCTTGATACACCACCCTGCCCGCGCCAATATTTAAGTGACCAACTTCCGAATTACCCATTTGATCACTAGGAAGGCCAACACCAGCGCCAGAAGCATCGATCAAGGTATGAGGATAATCTTGCCACAAGTTATCCCAAACGGGAGTTTTTGCGGCATAAATAGCATTGTTTTCAGGTTGTTCACTGTATCCCCAGCCATCCATAATGATTAGCGCTAAAGGGCGGTGTGTATGGCTCATTACAAGGGTCCTTTAAATCTCAGAAAATATGACTATTAAGGTAAAGTTCTACGGAATACATGCAAAGAATGCAAGATGGCGTGTATTATATGGGCTTTTGTGACCAATTGCAGTCACATCTAAAATGTGGTGGAGCTTGTGGCAGAAATTGAAAATTACGACCTGATCGCACATGACAGCGATATAGAGCGTGCAGCATTTGCACTAAAAGCAATGTCACATCCACTTCGGTTAAAAATATTGTGCGCCATTGGTGAACAAGAATTGGCGGTCCAAGATATTGTTGATTGTGTTGGTACAACGCAAAGCAACGTATCACAGCATCTTGCCAAACTAAGAGATAAGGCAATTTTAGCGTCTCGTCGTGATGCAAACCGGATTTTTTATCGTGTGAATGATGAACGTACTTTGCGCTTGGTTGAGATGATGCGCGATGTTTTTTGTTCAAACGCACTATAATCTGACAACTAAATTAAAGGTTTTTATATGGAAAACATAGGGGAATTTATTCTCAATCATTGGGTCTTATCCTCGCTGTTTGTAGTGTTGGCTTGGCTGGTACTCTCTGATTCACTACATCGCAAATTATCAGGTATAGCGGTAGTCGGCGTCACTGAAGCAGTGAAATTGGTCAATCAAAATAACGGCTTATTTTTGGACGTAAGAGAAAAATCGGAATTTGATAGAGAGCATATTGCTGACTCTAAACACATTCCAAGCTCTCAATTGTCAGAAAAAACAGCATCATTGACCGATAAACAGCAGCCTATAATTGTTGTATGTGCGAGTGGACAACGTGCGAAAGCAGCTGCAAAAGAGTTGAAAAAAGCTGGATTTACAGACGTTTATGTTTTAACGGGCGGATTGAATTCTTGGAAAGAAGCCAAATTGCCCCTATTTAGTTAAGGTATGTAAATTGTGGCAAAAGTAGAAATTTATTCCTCTGCACACTGTCCTTACTGTGTGATGGCAAAGCAGCTTCTTGATCGTAAGGGTGTTTCTTATAACGAGATTAGAGTTGATTTAGACCCTAGCAAGCGACAAGAAATGATGACAAAAAGTCGGCAACGCACGGTGCCGCAAATTTTTATTAATAATGAGGCCATCGGTGGATACACTGATTTGGTGGCCATAGAAAGAGCTAAGCGATTGGACACATTATTGGCCCAATCATAAACACTATTGTATTTAAGGAAACATCATGGCTGAAGAAAATGCATCAACTGAACAACAAGCACCACGTTTTGTTATTCAAAAAATTTATACAAAAGATATTTCATTTGAAACACCAAGTACACCAGAAATCTTTCGTGAAGAGTGGAAACCACAGTTGGATTTGCAATTAGGCAATGAATATTCTCGCGTCGATGATGACAACCATGAAATTACGTTAACGGTCACTGTAACAGCAAAAGTGGGCGAAAAAATCGCATTCTTGGCTGAAGTCAAACAAGCAGGTATTTTTTCATTAACGGGTTACAGCGACCAAGAAATGGGACCGTTAGTGGGCAGTTACTGCCCTAATACCCTCTTCCCTTTTGCTCGCGAAGTGATTTCGGACATTGTTTTAAAAGGTGGTTTTCCACAGTTAGTATTAGCCCCGGTTAATTTTGATGCGTTGTACATGAATCAAATTGAACAAGCTAAACAACAAGCTGCTGCAAAACAAACATCACACTAATAATAAGCGATAGTTAGAATCGATATGTCTGCACATAATGTTGAGCTGTTTCCAACAACCGTCCTCGGTGCCGGATCTTGGGGAACAGCTTTAGCAATCGCTATTGCTAGGAATGGACATCCAGTTATATTGTGGGGCCGAGATGCGTCACAATTAGCTGCGATGCGCGAGTCTCGTAGCAATGAACGTTATTTGCCAGGTATTACCTTTCCCGAAACCTTAGTTATTGCCGACAATTTTGAGCAAGCGGTCTCAATGGCAAAACATGTGCTGGTATCAGTACCAAGTATTGCTTTTAGTGAAACGTTAACGTCACTTAAGCCCTTACTTGCCGACAATGTTCCTGTCAGCTGGGCAACAAAAGGTCTAACACCTGAAACTGGTCGGTTTTTGTCTGATACTGCACATGATATCTTAGGCCACTCGCATTCATTGGCCATTATTACTGGACCGTCATTTGCTGCCGAAGTGGCAAAAGGTTTGCCAACGGCTATCACTGTAGCATCAGTTGATAATCAGTTTAATCAAGCATTAGCATCTGCATTACATAGCCCAAATTTACGAGCCTATAATTCCAACGATATATTGGGTGCACAGATTGGTGGCACAGTAAAAAATGTGCTGGCGATAAGTGCAGGTATTTCTGATGGCCTAGGGTTCGGTGCCAATGCTCGAGCAGCACTGATCACGCGCGGCATGGCAGAGATATTGAGACTTGCGGCTAGTTTAGGCGCTAAGCCCGAAACAATGATTGGTTTATCCGGTATTGGCGATCTGATTCTGACCTGCACCGATGATCAAAGTCGAAACAGACAACTTGGACTGGCCATTGGCAGAGGCTTGACGGTCGAACAAGCAGTTGCTGAGGTTGGAAAAACAGTAGAAGGTATGCATGCTGCCAGAGAAGTATTAAAACGAGCACAACAAGCACAGATTGAAATGCCCATAGTGGAACAAGTATGCAAAATTTTATTTGAAGGGTACGATCCACGCACATCAGTACAAGAATTACTTTGCAGGGAACAAAAGCCAGAAGTAGCCCCTGAACCAATAATGAATAATTGAAGAGGAAGATGTATGCGACAGTTAGTTAAATATAGCGGCATTATCGCAGTTAGCTTAGCGCTAACAACAGGTTTAACGGCCTGTGGTGGTGGCAGCTTGTTTGAACGAGATAAAACACCTACCGAAGCAGATGTATTGCTTGGGCAAGAAGGTCGTACATTATGGGAAACAGGCTTGCAGTACGCAAAAATTGTCGATCGTGATATGCCAGGCCTTGCCAATGAGCATCCTGCGGCTATTAGTACCGACGACATGCGTACCGTATTGGGCACTCTGTATGTTAACGAACGATTAGGTCTAAAAAAAGAAGAAAATCCAGTATTTTCAGTGGGTGAGCTTCAGATTTTAAGTGCCGCCCTTTCAAGTGGTCTGAGTCAAGCAGATTCAAATGAAGATATTACCTTTGTTTCGATTGGCACTCATCCATCAGCATTGGCAAAAGAACGTAAAACCAATACTGGTCGTGTTTTTATTAGTGGCGGTCGTGTGAATATTATCTTTGGGAAAATACATGAAACATACAAAGAAAAAGATCCTATAACTAATCAAGAAATTGATCGTCGACTTTTCCCTCTGTTACCGGGTACACGTAAATCAGACTCAGATGTTCCAACTCCGGTTGCTTTAGATAAAGGTCAATCATTTTATCTAGATCCCGAAACAGGAAAAGAACGTACCGATTGGTTAATCATTGATATCGCAACCGTTTTAGCAACAGCAAAAGAACGTAAAGATGCCGATCAAGGTGATATTAGCCCTGAGCTGCTAGAAGACATTGTTAAAACCAAACAAGAAACTGGCAATTTAAACGATGATGTTAGCAATATGAAAGAAATTTTGTTTGATATGAGTGGTGAAATCGAACGTTTAAAACGTGAAATTGAAGAGTTGAAAGCAAAACAATAAGACGATTCAAAGTGAGTTTATAGAAAGGGAGCTTCGGCTCCCTTTTTTATGATTCAAAGACTATATCTTCGATCGGCTAGTTGAACTCTTGGTAACAGCTCCGAGAGATTTTTAGTTAATGTTAATACTTTAAATGTTTCACCCATGGCAGAAGGTAAGGTTAATTGTTTGAGTTGATGAGTGAGCTGTATCGACTCCGCGCCCTCTTCTTTGCCAGATTCAGCGACCAGTTGCGTAATATCACCTGCTATCAAAAAATCAGCTTGTGCCTGAAAGCCTGCAACATCTAATCCATTATCAAAAGCGGCTTGTGCTAAAGCCGTAAAATCAACATGGGCAGTAATATCCTGCAAGCCTTGTAAAATAAAGGGATTGTCATGGCCTGTGTGTTGGTAATAGCACATCATGGTGCCAGTGTTGCGCTGAGGATGGTAATAATCCGTTTGCGGATAGCCGTAATCAATAATAAATAGTGCGCCCTGTATTAAACGCTCTGCCAAACTGGCAATCCAGGCTTCGGCTATTAAATTAACTTCTGTGATGTAGTTTGTGCCTACATTAAGGGATTGAATGTTATTCGCGCGTTCAGCTAAGTCATCATTAGCGATAGCCTCATCACACCAGACAAAATCATTGTTCTTAAGGCCAACATAACGTTGAAAAATGTGCTTGTTTTTGAAGTGTAAACAATGGACAGGCATTGCATCACAGACTTCGTTTGCGAGTATTACACCGGTAAAAGAATCTGGTATTTGATCTAACCATGCTATTCGATTAATCAAGTGAGGGATGGATTGAGATATTAATTCTTCTTGCCTTTGACGTAAGTCAGCACTTGCTTCAACTATAAAATACTGTTCCGGTAGCGCAGCATCAAGCTCAAGCTGAACTAAAATATCAATAGCCATTTTGCCGCTACCGGCACCAAACTCTAGAATGGTTGGCGTGCTAATTCTCTTAAACACATCGTGTATATGCTTAGCCAGAGTACGCGAAAATAATGACGATATTTCAGGGGCGGTAGTAAAGTCACCATGCTGGCCTAGTTTATGACTGCCAGCACTGTAATAACCCAAGCCCGGTGTGTATAAACATAAATTCATATAGTCAGCAAAATCGATTTTTCCGCCAGAATTGACGATATGATTTTTTATAAGCGACACTAGCTCATCGCTGTGTTGTTGTGCGATGCTGTCTGGTGTCGGTAGTGGCGAAGAAGTAGTCATAGGAGTTTTGTGTGTTAGAAAATGCAATATTAGTTACTGGTGCCGGACGCCGAATTGGTTTTCATGTTGCCAAACGTCTGCATCAAGATGGTCAGCAGGTTATTGCTCATTATCGTACGCATACTGATGAGATCCAAGCTTTGTCTGATTTGGGTATTACGATGGTGCAAGCAGATCTAGCTAATACAGAATCTATTTTGACATTTATTGATGATGTGAAGGCAAAAGTGACGAGCTTTCGGGCCCTTATCCACAATGCTTCTTCATTTGAGCCTACAGCGACTTCATTGGAGCAAGCGGCTGAGCAATATGACTTGTTTTATACCATTCACATGAAAGCGCCTTATCTTATCAATCAGGCCTTGCAGCCATTTTTAAAAGCTCAGGATAATGCGCCGGCTGATATCATTAATATCACCGATATCAATGTGGAAAATCCTACCCCACGCTTTGATATTTATGGCACAACAAAAGCAGGCTTGCATAATATGACCTTGGTGCTTGCCAAGAAATATGCGCCTCACATTAAGGTTAATGCTATTGCTCCTGGGCCAGTATTATTTACAGAGCAGCATTCGGACGAGGTTAGGCAACAGATGTTAGATGAAACCTTGTTGGCCAAAGAAGGTGGCGCGGAACCCGTTTATCTGGCGATAAAAAGCATACTAGACAACCCGTTCATTACTGGCGCTTCTATCCCTGTTGATGGTGGTCGCCGTTTGTCCAAACGTTAGGCCATCAATTTCTATTTTTTCGCCATGTTGCAATAAGCTGTAATCACTCTCTGTGAGATAAGAAGCTAATTCATCTAATAATGGATACAGGAAATATTCATCAGTAATACTACTAGCAGGGCGTGCGCCATCTTCAGGGAAATGGGCAGTAGCTAAAATATCTAAGTCCGCCGGTCGGTCTTTCATCTTTCGATCTGGATCATTGCGATCCCGACCTAGCGCGATTTCGATTTGATTGCACTGCTGTTTAAGTTCCGATTCAGGCAAGTCTGTTTCAATAAATACAACTAAATTGAGAAAGTCTCGGCTACTATTCATGCCAATAGGCGGGATTTGTAAGACGCGGCTGAGATGGATCGTTTTAAACGTATTAACAAGCTGAGTAATAATAAGCGCAATATTTTTATAAGGATCGATATTGCTACCAACACCGAGTATGTAACCGGACTGTGTTTTGATCATGCTTTGCTACGTTCAATTACAATTTTTGCGAAGTTTTGGCCATGTAAGGCAACGGGTTTAGTTAAAGTTAAGATTAATTTAGGAATGGGATAGTCTCGTAGCAGTAACGCGGACAGATCTTCAGCTAAGGTTTCAATTAACTGATAACGGCTAGCTTCAACAAAAGTTACGATCGTATTCGCTATCGCACCATAGTCTAGGGTATCAGCAATATCGTCAGATGCCGCTGCTGCACGAATATCCCAATCCATCTCTAAATCAAAGCGTAATGTTTGTAATGTATTACGTTCCCATTCATAAATACCAATAATGGTGTCGATTTTAAGATCATTAAGAAAAATTTTGTCCATGAATGTCTGCGCTAATATTAGGTGGAAATAACTGTCAACAACCCTATAATGGTCGCCATGACTAACTTGGGTTGTATCATATCATGCTAGAAACATTTGCTTTGCCAATAGCCGTACTCGTTGGGGCGTATTTAATTGGTTCATTATCGAGCGCCATTATTCTGTGTCGTTTGGCAGGATTGCCTGATCCGCGCTCACAAGGTTCTGGTAATCCTGGTGCAACCAATGTCTTGCGCTTTGGTGGTAAAAAATTAGCAGCGACGGTTTTGATCATTGATGTGTTTAAAGGCATTTTGCCGGTCGTTATAGCTAGATTGTTAGAGCTTGATTTAACATGGCTCGCAGCAACGGCATTTGCGGCATTTCTGGGTCATCTATATCCGATATTTTTTGGATTCAAAGGCGGCAAAGGCGTTGCGACTGCATTGGGTGGTTTCTTAGCATTATCGCCAGTGTTAGCGGGTGCGGCATTATTAACGTGGTTGATTGTGTTTATGGCTACTCGCATTTCATCATTGTCAGCAATTATGGCGGCGAGTTTAACTCCTGTGTATAGCGTGTGGTTAATCGCAAACACTGATGCACGCTGGATAGTGTTAGTGATGGCGGCGATGTTGGTTGCTCGTCACCATAGCAATATCAAACGATTGCTGGCGGGCGAAGAAAGTAAGAGTAAATAAAGAAAATCGAGAGAATTATGGCTGGGTCATTACAAGATCAATTATTAAAGTTAGGCGTTGTTGATAAGAAAAAAGTAAAAAAAACGCAGCAACAGAAACATAAAAATAATAAACAGATTAGACAAGCCGAGAAGTCTGGCCAAAAAGTGGAGCCACAATTATCAGCCCAACAGCAGCTGGAACAAGCTAAGCGTGAAAAGCAACAACGTGATTTAGAGTTGAATAAGCAGCGTGATGCCAAATTAGCTAAAACAGCGTTATTTGCAGAAGTTCGTCAGATTATTCAAAACAATATCATTGCAATTCCGCAAGATGCTGAAACGCCATATCAATTTACCCTGAAAAATAAGATTAAAAAGATCTATGTCACAGCTGAACAGCATCAAAAACTCACCAAGGGCCAACTTGCTATTGCCTTTATTGATAATAAACAGGTGCTGATTCCTGATTCTGAAGCTGAAAAAGTCGAAGCGCGTTTACCAGAATGGGTGGTGAGAATTAAAGCGCAAGAATCAAATGCTGATGATGCCTATGCTGATTATCAGATCCCAGATGATTTAATGTGGTAACTCAGATTATTTAAGCAGGCTTAAGCTCATCAAGAGGCCAACGCGGCCTAGTCGCAAACGTTGCTGTGTCTTGTTTGATCATCGCAGACTGGCGCATGGCACCGGCAAAGGCAATCATCGCCCCATTGTCGCTGCAAAACTCTGGACGAGGAAAATAGGCATTGATATTGGGAAGTGCATTAAGGCTAGTTCTTAATGCTGTATTAGCACTAACCCCTCCGGCAACAACAATCGTTTTATGCCGTGTTTGTTTCAAGGCACGCTTGCATTTGATAATTAACGTATCAACCGCTGCGGTTTGGAAAGCCAAGGCAATATCAGCTCTATCCTGTTCGGTTTGTTCACTAGCAAGCCAGGTATTCATCGCAAAGGTTTTTAGGCCGCTAAAACTAAAGTCTAATCCAGGTCGATTGGTCATCGGACGTGGAAACTCATATTTATCTGGGGTGCCTTGTTCAGCAATTTTGGCTAATATCGGTCCACCTGGATAACCTAAACCTAACATTTTCGCTGTTTTATCAAATGCCTCACCGACCGCATCATCAATCGATTCGCCTAGTAATTCATACTGGCCTACACCTTTAACATCAACCAATAAGGTGTGTCCGCCAGATACCAGTAAAGATACAAATGGGAATGACGGTGGGTTTTCTTCTAATAAAGGCGACAGTAAATGTCCTTCCATATGATTAATTGCAATCGCGGGTTTATCTAAAGCCCAAGCGATACTGCGTCCAATTGCTGCGCCAACTAATAATGCACCAACTAAGCCTGGACCCGCAGTATAAGCAACAGCATCAATATCGCTACGTTTGAGTTTTGCTTCTGTCAGCACTTGGTTGATCAGAGGTAAGGTTTTACGAATATGGTCGCGCGACGCTAGCTCAGGCACAACACCGCCATATTCGGCGTGTAGCTCAATCTGACTATATAAGGCATGAGCAAGCAGACCTTTTTCGGTATCATAAATGGCAATACCTGTTTCATCGCAGGAAGATTCGATACCTAATACACGCATAAGCCGAACAGTCTCTTAGTTAAGAATAGTGTGAATATTATGCCTTCTTTAAAAGAAAAGTGATCTAACACTTTGCTTTTTGTAATAACTTTCGTACAATTAAGGGCTTTTCCATAAAAACTTGTTTAGGATTTTATTAATGCCATCAGTACGTTTAAAAGAAAACGAGCCGTTTGATATCGCTTTACGCCGCTTCAAACGCGCATGTGAAAAAGCGGGCACAGTTGCAGAAGCACGTGCACGTGAAGCTTATGAAAAACCAACTACAGTACGCAAACGCGCTGCAGCTGCAGCGGTTAAACGTCATCAAAAGAAAGTATCTCGCGAAAGCGCTCGCCGCATCCGCATGTACTAAGAATTAAGACGTTTTTATGCCTCAAGAATCTAGCCCATTAAAGCTAACTATCCAAGATAGTATTAAAGCAGCCATGCGCGCTAAAGAAAAAGAGCGTCTTGCTACGTTGCGCCAAATATCGGCCGCGATTAAGCAATATGAAGTTGATAACAGACAAGATCTTGATGATGATGGCATTATCACCATTCTGACCAAGATGTGTAAGCAACGCCGCGATTCATTAAGTCAATTTGAACAAGCAGGTCGCGATGATCTTGCTGCGATTGAAATTGCAGAATTAGCAATCATTGAAGAGTTCATGCCTACGGCAATGACTGACGATGAGATTGCTAAAGCGATAGCTGATGCTATCGCAGAAGCCGGCGCTTCTAGCCCTAAAGATATGGGGGCGGTTATGAATCTCTTGCGACCAAAACTTCAAGGTCGAGCTGACATGGGTGCTGTCAGTGGACTTGTTAAGGCTGCTCTTACGGCATAATTGATGAGCTTGCAAAGCCCCACCATCGGCAAGCTTATTACACACAATCAAAACCGGTCATAGGCGTTTAGTCATGGCCGGTCAGATTCCTACACAATTCATTGACGATTTATTAACTCGGGTTGATATTGTTGATGTTATTGATGCGCGCGTTCCATTAAAAAAAGCAGGAAAAAATCTTAGCGCCTGCTGCCCTTTTCATAATGAAAAATCTCCTTCGTTTACCGTAAGTCCAGACAAGCAGTTTTATCACTGTTTTGGTTGTGGTGCGCATGGCACTGCGGTTGGTTTTCTGATGGAATACGATCAAATGAGCTTTCCTGAAGCAATTCACGAGCTTGCTGATCTGGTTGGGATGACGGTACCGACGACTCAAACTGCATCAAACTCCCCTGCCAAACAAAACTTATACGATGTGTTGGATAAAGTTAGCCAATACTACGTTCACCAATTGCAAAATAATCCTAATAAAGGCGAGTTCATCGCTTATCTAAAACAACGTGGCTTATCAGATCAAATCATTCAACACTACGATATCGGTATGGCACCAGATGGCTGGGACAATGTACTTAAAACCTTTGGTACCAGTGATTTAAACAGGAAGCAATTGGATGAAGCTGGCTTACTAAGCAGTAATGATAATGGCAGAACATATGATCGTTTTCGTAAACGCATTATGTTTCCAATTCGTGATCGCCGCGGACGTGTTATTGGATTTGGTGGTCGCGTGCTTGATGATAGTACACCCAAATATTTAAATTCACCCGAAACACCGATATTCCATAAAGGTCATGAGCTTTATGGTTTATACCAAGCTAAGAAAGCTAACCGTAAGCTAGAACGGATTATTATTGTCGAAGGTTATATGGATGTGATTGCCTTAGCTGAAAAAGGTATTACCAATGCGGTTGCAACACTAGGAACAGCCACAACGCCAGATCATTTACGCTTATTGCAACGAAGTACACCCGAAGTTGTGTTTTGCTTTGATGGCGATCGCGCTGGTCGTGAGGCGGCATGGCGTGCCGCTGAAAATGCCTTACCATTGCTTGGCGGAAATCATCAGTTAAAATTTATGTTTTTACCCGATGGTGAAGATCCAGACACGATAGTACGCACCGAGGGTGCTGATGCTTTCCTACAACGTGTCGCCAATGCCCAAAACTATTCAGATTTCTTTTTTGCAACACTTGAAAGTCGGGTTGATATAACGTCAATGGACGGACGAGCACGTTTAATTGAAATGGCTAAGCCCTATCTTAGACATATACCGGCCGGTGTTTATCGCGACATGTTGGAACAACAATTAGCTGACAGAGCCAAAACCAGCACAGCCATATTAAATAAACATATTGAAAAACCCGTAGAAAATAAACCGAAAAAGTTTAATTCTCCTGCAAAACAAGCTGGCGGATTTTCAGCAGTGAGAATGGCGATAACAATCATTCTTCAACATCCGGAATTACATGCCGCTGTCGACGATTATGACAAAGTGGCAACCTTGGATAGGCCCGGTATAAAAATATTAGTACAAATGCTTGAAACCTTACGGCAAAATCCCCATCTAAATACTGCAGCGTTATTGGAACGGTCACGAGGTAGTGAGTCTGAAGCGCATTTGCAAAAACTAGCACAACAGGTGTTACCTTTAGAAGCAGATGCATTGAAGCACGAGCTCATCGGAATTATGCAACAGTTACAACATGATGCTATCGAAGAACGATTAAGAATATTGACTGACAAGCCTTTCAGCCAACTTACAGATGCTGAAAGAGCCGAAATTCGGAATATTCAATCCTAGGTCTATTTTGCGCATAAAAATATGTGCATAATTATAGGGTTGTCGTTATAATATACGGTTACGCAAGCGTCAACGCACAGAAATATAAAGAGGTCGAATGAAAGATCAACAATCACGCATTAAAGCGCTTATCACACTAGGTAAAGACCGCGGTTACTTGACCTACGGGGAGATAAACGATCACTTGCCTGAAGATTTGGTCGATGCAGACCAAATTGAAGACATTATCGGTATGTTTAGTGATCTCGGGATCATGGTTCATGAAGATGGCATGGATACCGATGAAATGGAACGTTTAGCCGAGGCGGCATCAACCAATGATGATGTCTCTGCTGATGAAGCAGCTGCCGTTTTAGCAAGCTCTGATGGTGAATTCGGTCGAACAACAGATCCTGTGCGTATGTATATGCGCGAAATGGGGTCTGTTGAACTATTAACGCGCGAAGGCGAGATCGTTATTGCGAAACGCATTGAAGCGGGTCTTCGTGAAAGTTTATACATGTTGTCTACCTATCAACCATGTATTAATGCGTTTATCGCACAAACAGAAGCGGTAGAAGCGGGTGAGCTTCGCCTAAACGAATTAATCAAAGGTTTTATCCTGCCTGAAGAAGAAACGGATGAAACAACCGTAACCGATGACAGTGATGATGATGCTGCCGTTGTTGTTGCCGATGATGACGATGATGAGTCAGCTGCAGGCGTTGATCCTGAAGAAGCACGTGAACGTTTCCAAGCATTAAAAGATGCAAATGCTTTAGCTCAAAAAGCGACAGGTAATGATTACGCGGCTGCCCGTGAATTAGTAAGCAACTTATTCATGGAATTCAAACTTACACCGAAAACATTAAACTATCTTAATAGTTTAATGACCGAAACAGTTGAAATTATCCGTAAACAAGAACGCCTAATTGCCAAAATCGTAGTTGATGAAGCACGCATGAACCGTCGTGATTTTATTGACTCATTCACTGGCAACGAAGTAAATATTGAATGGACTAACAAGCACATTCGAGCCAAAAAACATTATTCATCAACCATTAAGAAACATCTTGATGAAATTGTAAAAGCACAAACAAAAATGGCTGAATTGGCTGAAGACCGCGGTATGTCGATCGCTGACATCAAAGAAATCAGCCGTCAGATGACAATTGCAGAAGCAAAAGCCCGTCGTGCTAAAAAAGAAATGGTCGAAGCGAATTTACGTCTTGTTATCTCGATCGCAAAAAAATATACTAACCGCGGTTTGCAGTTCCTAGACTTGATTCAAGAAGGTAATATCGGCTTGATGAAAGCGGTTGATAAGTTTGAATATCAACGTGGTTATAAATTCTCTACCTATGCTACATGGTGGATTAGACAAGCAATCACACGCTCAATTGCAGACCAAGCGCGTACCATTCGTATTCCAGTGCACATGATTGAAACAATCAACAAACTGAATCGAATTGCCCGCCAAATGTTACAAGAAATGGGTCGTGAACCAACACCAGAAGAACTTGCTGAACGTGTTGACATGCCAGAAGATAAAGTACGAAAAGTACTTAAAATCTCAAAAGAACCGATTTCAATGGAAACACCAATTGGTGATGACGAAGATTCTCACCTAGGTGACTTTGTGGAAGACATTAACGTTATGTCACCACAAGATTCGGCAATGATCGAAGGTTTAAGAGAAGCAACTCAAGGAATGTTGAGTGGTTTAACAGAACGTGAAGCCAAAGTACTTCGTATGCGTTTTGGTATCGATATGAACACCGATCACACATTGGAAGAAGTGGGTAAACAATTTGATGTAACACGTGAACGTATTCGTCAGATTGAAGCTAAAGCATTACGTAAACTGCGTCATCCGACGCGTTCAGATCAGTTACGTAGCTTCTTAGATACCGATAACTAACAGTTTCGGGCCTATAGCTCAGTTGGTTAGAGCAGGGGACTCATAATCCCTTTGTCCGGGGTTCAAGTCCCTGTGGGCCCACCATATAAATCAAAGCCTTAGAGTGATTTTCATTCTAAGGCTTTTTTGTTTTTATCGAATGTGGGCTTGATGTAGACACTATAGACGTCAATATGATTGAGTGTGTAGAACAACGTATTTACCCAACACCTAAATAAGCAAAAACTTGGTTCTGCATTGCAAAGACGCTTTAAAATCAGGAGTGTAATTCTGATGTTAATGAATAAAGGAACTACTGCTCGTAGACAATTTTTAGCTCTTTGGGTATTTCATCAAAAGACAAGTAGGCTATGGTATGCGGATCAGACAGTAAAATTTTGATGAGTTGTTCTTTACTCTCTTGAACAATTGGTGGCTTTCCCCGCCCGGTAAAGATTAGTACCGTCCAATATGAATTTACCTGCTGTAGAGATTTACTGGTAATCGCCTTGTAGAAAAGAGATCTAAGATCGGAGTTAGTTAACTCCATAGGCTTAGCTTTACTACCATCACTAAGTCGATTTGTTTTAGATAAGAAAATATTAGCAACCTGCTGACGCTCCAGTGAGTGAATTGGCGAGTCTGGCCCTACTACAACGGCAAAGTCCGCTGCAGCTAAAAAACTAGAGAAGAAAAGAACAAACAGAGAGAGCAGTAGTTTGTACATCAAAACACTCCCTCAACGGTGAGAGTGAAAAGTGTTGATTGCTGCTCTAATTCAGGCTCTGATGATCTAATCTGGCTTTTTTCTTGCCAATGTTCGACCTGCATTTTGAGCGCCATGTTGGGTGACATTTCATAGCGCACACCAGCAGCGTAAGAAGTAGCATTTATCTCACCATCAGGAGAGCGTGGAGGTGGTGGGCCTGGCGGTCCCGGAGGACCCGGTCGTCGTGGAGATGTGAATTGGTCAAAATCTAATTTACTGTCTTGAGCTACTATATATGGGGTAAAACGCCCTGCCTGATAACCAATCCCGAGGTACATAAAACGTCCATCGGGATTGATATCAATATTTTCGTATGAATACCCTGCATCAATGATCCATGAGTCGAGATTCAGTTCCATTTCCAAGCTTCCCATTAAAGCTTTGGCATTTTTTTCAATTAACCGTCTATTTCTTGATGGGGTCCTCGGCGTGTAAACATCAAACTCAGTTTGCAGAACTACCAGTTTGATTAGGCCAAACTCATTATCAATTTGTGTTGAAAGCAGGAAAAGATCATCACCCTCAGTGGATTCCAATTCATGCTCAGTTTTGCCATAAGCGCCTTGAAAAGTGAGGTTATAATTGTCTAGGTGATAAGATTTAGACAGTTCGATCCCATCATAACGATCAAATCCACCTGCCCCACTATCAGGCACAAGGGGGTGGGCCCAAAGACGCGAAAATCCGACATAACGAAGCTCTGCCCCCTGATAAAAAGGTACTTTCCTCTTTCCGGCCCTCAATAATAAGTCACTGCCGAAATCGTAAGTTAGATAGACCCAGTCCAGTTCTGGTTCATAGTCTCCGTTCGTTTGACCAGTTGATACTGCCTGGGCGGTAAATGCGAGACTATCTAGGATCTGCCAATCAAGCTGCAGTCCAATAACACTATTATCTGTACTAAGTTCGTTTTCTTCGAGTGTTAGTGCTGCTTGTTTAGATGTACCAAGTCTTCTATCACCATCCAACGCATAAGACAGATCCAGAGTATAGAAGCCTTTCAGTGAAAAACTATCGCTAAAGTCATCGGAATACCCAGCTACAGGTAATATCGAGATTAGCAATGAAAAAAACAGAAATGATAGTTGTTTCGATGACATTGATGGAGTAAGGTGATTTGATTATTTTTCTGCATTATATACGTAAACGAAACTTAAAACTTTTCGCAGATTTTAGATGGCCACATTTAGCAGATATTTTAAGGAATGTTTATTTTTGAACGGAATAAATTAAATAAAATGCTGAAAATCTCTCTGACTATTTATCAAAAAATGCTTTTCGCTCCTATTGTAGCGATATTTTTGTCTATTCTTTTCTTTGTACATGTTTATAACCAGCAACAGAAAAGTAGTGACGCGCTTGGAGTAATTCAAAATAGTCATATACCCGCATTGAAAGTCTCTACGGAAAATATTTATCTTTTCGACGCACTGGTAGATGAAATGAAAGATTCAGTTACTGCCGGAGAATTGGATTGGCTAGTTAACGCATCAACTTATAAAAGTAAACTGGATCAGAACTTGAATATCCTTAAAGGCTATTCTGAGTTTATCGAACTGCAACCGCTATCAATGCTACAAGAGAATATCGACCGTTATTATGCAAAGGCTCAAAACCTATCTAGAAAATTAATTGAAAATCCTGATGGGTGGTCAGGCCGAAACAAACTGATCTCCGACGTCGATTACTATTATCAAAAAAGTACAGCCGAACTAAATAGTATTCAGCAACAGCTGGACAAACACAGCACGGTTGTATTTTCAAACCTCGTGCACCGCCATAAATTATTGCTGCTCTACGCGGTTATTTTTGCATTAATCATTATTTTTACTATTATTTTTGTAACGACTCTTTTATCCAATTCCACAAAACATCGTCTCAAACGACTCAATCAAGCGATGAAACACTTGGCTCAGGGTGATGCAGATTTTTCCAAACGTATTGAAGATAATGGAAGAGATGAATTAAGTGAATTGGTTCATTGGTTCAACCAACTGTCCGAGAATATGGAAGCTTCGTATAATTATATTGAGGAGTTATCCATTACAGATAAGCTCACCCAATTATTTAATCGCACTAAAATCGATGACATTTTTTCCCAAGAATTGGAACGTGCCGCACGCTATGAATCGGTTTTTGCTTTTATTTTGCTAGATCTAGATCACTTTAAAGCAGTCAACGATACATATGGACATCAGGTTGGTGATACCACGCTTAAGCAATTAGCAAAGATATTGCAGCGATATGTGAGACAAAACGACTATGTCGGTCGCTGGGGTGGTGAGGAGTTTGTTATTCTCGCCCCAGAAACAAATATTACTCAAGCATACGAAATGGCAGAGAAAATACGGAAAGTCATTGCCACTTTCGACTTTGAAACAGTCGGAAACAAAACCGCGAGTTTTGGTTTAACCTGCTTCATTGAGGGTGATGATCAAGAAACTATTACTCAACGCGCTGATGAAGCTTTATATGAAGCCAAACGCAATGGACGCAACTGCGTAACGATTAAAACGTGACCTTCATTCGAAAATTGAGGCCATGTAGACGATAAGGTTGCAAGCTAATCACAGGCATTCAGTTACAACCACCAGAAAAAACAACTTTAAATGGTAGGTGCGGTGTCTTTCGAGAGAGTGTAGAGCTTATGCTTACGGCTATTTCCCCTCAACCCCGTCGTGTACAGGAAGCTGCTGCAAGTGCTTCAGATTTGATTAATAATGCGATGAGAGTGCCACCATAAAATTGTCAGTGGACTGGGCAGGTGCCTTGCTCATTTCGTTTATGAAAAAGTTTGATTTGAGAAATATATTAGCTTTCTTTAACTTAGGAAATGGAAGCTCACTGAAAGTTCGTTATGGGGCGATATAGGTTCGATTACACAAAAGAACAGCAATCAATCAATGGGGTCAGACTCGATTGATTTTAAGCTAAAGTTTGATCTAGACACACATAGTGGAAAGTCATAATCCCTTTGTCCGGGGTTCAAGTCCCTGTGGGCTCACCATATATATCAAAGCCTCAGCACTATTTCGGTGTTGGGGCTTTTTTATGGAGAATAGGTTCAGATCTCGCTTTAGTACTATTGTTAAAACTTAAAACAGGCTGCTGAATTTGATTGATTGTGTAGTTATTAAAAGTTAATATCAAAATCAATGGTTCTGTAATTATTAATTAATATGATCCACTGTATAGCGTGAAAGTTTAATCATCGGCTAACAGAGTGATATGTCATATATTTATTGATGTTTGTTCATTGTTAAATTCGGCATAATTTTTCAGTATCAGGCTAAATGGGGAGCTAAATTGATAAAATCTATTCCAGTAACGGAGCTTCGTTTAGGCATGTACCTGCATAAGCTCGGTGGTTCTTGGATGAAGCATCCCTTCATAAGAAGTAGCTTTTTATTAACCGATATAAAAGATATAAAACGAATTCTTGATTCCGGCATTAAAGAAGTCTGGATCGATGATGAGAAGGGTGAGGATGTTGGTTCCATCCATTTATCTACTGAAGTAGAGGTTATTGAAGAAGATAATGCTGAGAGTGTAGAAACACCTCCGTCAGCAGAACCAACTCTAAAAAAGAAAAATATACTATCAATGGATGCTGCTGTTGAGCAGGCACGGAAGCTTTGTGGCGAAGCTAAAGGCCAAGTAAGACTGATGTTTGAGGAAATTCGACTAGGCAAGGCAATTGATACAGATGCAAGAGATTCTTTAGTTGATGAAATTTCAACCTTAGTAGATAGCAATTCAGCTGCTATCCTCAGTGTAGCTCGAATGAAAACACACGATGACTACACCTATATGCACTCCGTTGCGGTATCTGCATTGATGCTATCTTTGGCGAAGCAGCTTAATTTGGATGCAGACTTAACAAAACTTGCTGGCATTGGTGGGTTAATGCATGATTTAGGCAAAGCATTTATGCCTGTCAATATTTTAACTAAACCGGGAAAACTCACGGATGAAGAGTTTGATGTAATGAAAAAGCACCCCGCTGCTGGAGCCAAGGCGCTCCAAAATGGCAATGCCGAGGCCGAAGTGATTGATATTGCTTTGCATCACCATGAAAAAATGGATGGTTCAGGTTATCCTCACGGTCTTAAAGAAGGGGAAATATCTATTCTCGCTCGCATGGCTGCAATTTGTGATGTATATGATGCAGTAACCTCCAATCGCCCCTATAAAGATCCTTGGGATCCGTCCATAAGTATTAGGAATATGGCACGATGGGAAGGCCATTTTGATAAAAATATTTTTAATGCTTTTGTTAAAACATTAGGTATCTACCCTGTTGGCTCATTAGTTCGTTTAACATCACAACATCTTGCTGTTGTAGTCGAACCAGGAAAAGAATCATTACTTACGCCAACTGTTAAAGTGTTTTTCTCAGCCAAATCAATGACACCATTACCAATAAAAACCATCGATCTTGCCGCACCAAGCTGCAAAGTAAAAATAGACTCTCCCGAAGATCCTGCACATTGGAAATTCAAAGATCTTGATAGTTTTTGGCAATAAAACAAAGGACGTCAAAACACCAAACTTAGACAGAATCATGTACGAAGTGCAGCAGATCTTGAGCATCATTAATATTGGTCGAGATAGTATGCAATTGGTTAATTAGAATCAGAAAAGGATTGGTCGACGTGCATACAAAAAATTTGGGATACAAACCTTATAGAATATAAGGTAGACTGATTAACAGTAGCTGCGACTATAATATCATTGCTGATAGACGAGCTATTATGAATTGAAGTATAAACAAATGCTTAGTTTTGGTTTGGTCTTAGTAGGTAGAATGTCGGTATGGTTAAAATAGAACAAAAGATTTTAATGGCCAACATTTTAATTGTTGATGATCAAATTGTTAATATTAAGTTACTTGAGAAAATCTTAACTCAAGCTGGTTACAAAAATATCTTTAGTACAACTGATTCACGTCAAGCGATTTCCATGTATCTTGAGCATGATATCGATTTATTGTTACTCGATATTCGAATGCCGAACATGGATGGTTTTGAGGTAATGGCTAAGCTGAATGACGTTTCAGCTAATGCTGATTACGATTATTTACCTGTATTAGTTTTGACTGCAGAGCTAACCTCAGAAACGCGTAGCAAGGCTCTTAGTGCCGGCGCAAAAGATTTTCTTACCAAGCCATTTGATCAAATTGAAGCGTTACAGCGTATTCAGAATATTCTTGAAGTTCGTTTATTGCACAAACAGGTGTTGCAACAAAATTTAGAGCTTGAATCTCGCGTCAAAGAAAGAACCCAAGAGCTGGAAAATAGCCGCCTTGAAATTATTCGTCGTCTTGGGCTTGCCGCTGAATACAAAGATAATGAAACGGGTAATCATGTATTACGAATGAGCTTGTTTTCACAAATGCTTGCTAAAGCTATCGGTTTTTCAGATGAGCACGCCAATATGATGTTAAATGCAGCCCCCATGCATGACATTGGTAAAATTGGTATTCCTGATAGGGTGCTATTAAAGCCTGGCAAATTAAATGATGAAGAATGGACCATCATGCAAACCCATGTTCAAATTGGCGCTGAATTGTTATCAGGAAGTGATGTGCCACTGATGGTAATGGCAAAAAACATTGCGTTAACACATCATGAAAAATGGGATGGTAGTGGTTATCCTGAAGGTTTATCAGGTGAAACTATTCCAATTGAAGGTCGTATTTGTGCATTATGTGATGTGTTTGATGCCCTAACTTCCGAAAGACCCTATAAAGAAGCATGGCCAATAGATAAAGCAATGGAGCATATTAGAAACCAAAGTGGCAGTCATTTTGATCCTAAACTAGTTCAGGTATTTGAAGATATTCTTGACGATATCTTGGCCTGTAGAAAACAGCATTTAGATCAGTTTGCCGTTTAATTCTCTATTTTCAGAGATAGTCTTGCAACAAGTGGTATCAATTACCAAGAGTTTATCAATTTAGAAATCGATAACGTAAATGTTGATGAGAATAAACGTCTAAATCCTTGGTATTGATCGACTTTAATGCAATAAAAAGGGTCAGATTAAGGTACAGATGAGAACGTTACTGAAAAAGTTGAGCCTTCTCCTTCGATTGAATTGACGCTAATTTTGCCATTCATTAGTTCAACCAGTTTTTTAGTTAATACCAGCCCAACACCAGTACCTTCAATATTACTTTTTTCAAAACCAAGTCGTTCAAAAGCAATAAATAATTTATTAAGCTTTTCTTGAGCGATGCCAACGCCGGAGTCAACGATCTCTATTGATGTTTGATTAGAGGAATCGTCCTGAGCAATATTGATAGTGACACTGCCATTGGGTTTATTATATTTTATGGCGTTACTTGTCAGATTCAATAGCACTTGCTTTAGGCGTAATTTATCTGCAAACAGGTAGATCTGTTTAGTGATTGTTGGTGCAATATTA
>JBFIJJ010000009.1:0-24302 GCA_041600795.1 Methylophagaceae bacterium
AGAACAATCTCGCCCAAATTCAAACTACCGGCCGCGACTAATACGCCAACTAAAGCAAAACCCATCGCAATTTCATAAGACACAACTTGTGCTGCTGAGCGTAATGCACCTAAAAATGCATAACGAGAATTAGAAGCCCAACCAGCTATGACAATACCGTAAACCCCCATTGAGGTTATCGCTAAGATATACAGTAAACCGGCATCTATATTGGCCAGAGTCATTGTTGCATCAAATGGCATTACCGCCCATGCGGCAAGTGCAGGCCCAATTGCTAAAACAGGTGCAACTAAAAATAAATATAGATTCGATTTGGCAGGAAAAATAACTTCTTTAAGGGCCAGTTTCAGACCATCAGCAATTGGTTGTAATAACCCCCATGGCCCAACGCGGTTCGGACCAATCCGAACTTGAATATAGCCAATAACTTTACGCTCTGCATAGGTTAAATAGGCAACCGCCAGCATTAATGGCACGATGATCGCGACGATTTTCAATACATTGAAAATCAATGGGTTAGAAACAATCCAATCAATCATGGTTTGCTCCTTGCGCTTTTGCAACCCTTACCGAAGCAAATGCAGCGCCTAATGTTGCAGTCTCACTTGTTCCCGCTGCTAAATAAACGCAATTCTCGGCAATCGTTTCATCTAGTTCGAAGCCGACGGTTACTGACGTTTCACCATGATGGACGCTGATATATTCTGCATCGACTAGACCTAATTTCGTGGCAGAATTTAAACACATCCTCGCTATTGATGACTCACGATTATCGGGCGTGTTTTGCAACGCCACACTTCGTCTAACTATTGCGTCAGTCTGATACATTGGAATTTCAGAAATTAGCATTACGTTATCAAATTTAGCATCAAGACTTGCCGGAGCAGTAGGCGTTTTTATATTCGCTTTTGAACGCAAATTAATTTCATCACGCACTTCATCGCAAATATCTTGTGAAGAGACATAATCAAAGCCATTGAGTTTTGCAATATTGCCTAATACACGCAGAATTTTCCAACCAGGACGACTCTCAGCCTGTGCTGGAACTGCGCCAGTGAAGCTTTGCCATTGATTATCAATATTGACAAATGTACCTGATGTTTCAGCAAAACCGGCCAAAGGCAAAATCACATCGCTGTAACTAAGCATCGTGTCCGTAACATAGCTATTAATCGAAACCACGAAGCTGGCTTGTTGCAAAGCTGATTGGGCTAATACAGGATCGGCGCAATCATATTCAGGTTCAATGCCAAATAATAGATATGAACGACATGATTTTTGCCACATTTGTTGTGCATTTAAACCACATTCATCACTATTCGCTTGATATGGCAACGCTTGTGCTAATGTCATTGCCTGCGAATTAGATTCAGGCAACACTATAAGTTTTGCTGAACTTAGATCAGCAATGAAACGACATAATGCTCTAAATTTTGATGCTTGGGGGTGATTATTGGCTAAAGCACCAAGAATCACTGTTGAAGTCATTGCATTTGATAAATGCAAGGCGATTGTTTGATCTTCAGCCGTTGGTCTAACTAAATCTAATAATTCATCCCATTCTTTTGCATGTGCTTTGAGACCAAGTAAGGCTTTTGCGATACCTGATAACGTTTTCATCAACGTGTTGACATCGCCTGTCACTTGCTTTTCTATCGGCATCAAAAAGTCTGACTCAAAGAAATTGATACTAGTTACAGAGGTACCATGAATTGCTGCCTGACGTATGCGATGGGCAATGATCGGTTGTTCAGAACGAATATTACAACCGACCAATAAAATTGCATCGTTATTTTCTATATCTGCTAAAGACCAATCATGGTTGGAATAGATAACGCCATCATCAGAGAAATCTTGTTGTCTCAATCTATAATCAATGTTGTTTGAACCTAAACCACGAACCAATTTCTGAAATAAATAAGCTTCTTCAAGTGTTGCAGTTGGCGCAATTAAACTAGCAATTTGTTCAGCACCATGTTTTGTTTTGATAGCTTTTAAACCATCTACAGCCGCTTCTAAAGCTGTTTGCCAATCGGTGTTGTGCCACTCGCCATTACGTTTAACCATCGGCTGAGTTGCTCGTTGCTCGTGATTAAACCCTAAATAACTAAAACGGTCGCGATCAGATAACCAAGTTTCATTGATCTGCTCATTATCTCGAGGAACAACTCGGAGCACCTTGCCTCTGCTAGTATGAAATTCAATATTAGAACCAACAGCATCGTGTCGAGCAATAGATGGATGAGCCGCTAATTCCCAAGCACGCGCTTTATATCGAAATGGTTTTGAGGTTAAAGCTCCTACTGGGCATAAATCAATAATATTGCCCGATAATTCTGACGCTAGACTATGCTCAATATAAGTGCCAATTTCCATATGTTCGCCACGACCGGTGGCACCTAATTCCTTAATTCCAGCAATCTCTTGGCCAAATCGCACACAACGTGTGCAATGAATACACCGTGTCATATCTGTTTGAATCAATGGACCAATATTTTTATCTTTTACAACACGCTTTCTTTCACTAAAACGACCGACACCATCACCATAGCCAACTGATAAATCTTGCAGTTCACATTCACCACCTTGATCACAAATTGGGCAATCAAGTGGATGATTAATCAGCAAAAACTCCATCACTCCGCGTTGAGCCATCACCGCCGTTTCAGAGTGAGTAAAAACTTTCATGCCTTCGGTGACAGGCGTTGCGCAGGCAGGCAAGGCTTTACGGGCTTTATCAACTTCAACCAGACACATCCGGCAATTTGCCGCTATCGATAATTTTTTGTGGTAACAAAAACGAGGGATATCAATGCCAGCTTCATCAGCCGCCTGAATAATCATTTTTGATGAATCCACTGTCAGTGGAATGCCGTCGATTTCTATATTAACCATCTATTTTTTCACCTGACAGCAACCATGATCGATATGGTATTGAAACTCATCTCGAAAATGTTTGATAAAACTGATTACTGGTGCGGCGGCGGCATCGCCTAAGGCACAAATCGTATTGCCATTGATGTTATGAGCAACATCAACTAAACGATCAAGATCTTCTTGTTTACCTTCACCATGTTCGATCCGTTTAACCACGCGATACAACCAGCCTGTACCTTCTCGACATGGTGTACATTGTCCACATGACTCTTCGTAATAAAATTCAGCAATGCGTTCTAATGCTTTGACCATGCATGTGGTTTCATCCATGACAATAACAGAGCCTGCACCCAACATTGATCCTGCTTTACTAATACCGTCGTAACTCATGGCGACATCCATCATAACGTCACCAGGAATAACGGGGGTTGAGCTACCGCCGGGAATAACGGCCTTTATTTTATTGCCGTTTTTAATGCCGCCTGCTAATTCTAATAATTCAGAAAATGGTGTGCCCATAGGTACTTCATAATTACCCGGTTTATTAACATGGCCTGAAACACTAAATATCTTACTACCACCATTATTAGGTGTACCTAACTCATGGAACCAATCACCACCATGTTGCAGAATCACGGGCACTGATGCCAAGCTTTCAGTGTTATTGATAGTCGTTGGACGGCCATATAAACCATAACCGGCTGGAAATGGAGGCTTATAGCGCGGCTGGCCCTTTTTACCTTCGAGTGACTCTAATAATGCCGTTTCTTCGCCACAAATATAAGCGCCTGCGCCAGGTTGGGTATATAGCTCAAAATTAAAATTTGAACCCAGAATTTTTTTACCTAAATAGCCGGCTTCTCTAGCTTCCGCTATGGCATTTTCAAACCGTTCAAAAGGCTCTACAAATTCACCGCGAATGTAGTTATATCCTGTCTGTGCACCAATGGTATAACCGGCAATGATCATGCCTTCAATCACTTGGTGTGGGTTATATCTGAGAATATCCCGATCTTTACAGGTACCAGGCTCACCTTCATCGGAATTACAGACAATATATTTTGCTCCAGGCATACGCCGCGGCATGAAGCTCCACTTCAGTCCTGTTGGAAAACCCGCACCTCCACGGCCTCGCAAAGCTGAGTTCTTAATTTCTTCAATAATCTGTTCTGGTCGCGTTTTGTTTTGCAGAATATCTTCTAATACTTTATAGCCGCCGACACTTCGATAAGACTGAAGCGACCAAGGTTGATCTAAATGGCGAGTACGAAAACAAACTTGATTCAATTTCATTAGTCGAGCCCATCCAGAATGTTATCAAGTTTTTCTGTGGTCAGATATTCGTGATAATCACGACCAATTTGCATCATCGGCGCCCCACAACAGGCCCCTAAACATTCAACCTGGCGTAATGTGTACTTACCATCTTCTGTGGTTTCACCTAAGCGAACATTCAGGCGTTTTTCTAGATGGGCCACAATGTCTTCTGAACCATTCAACAAGCATGAAATATTGGTACACACATTCAATTTATGTTTGCCAACAGGTTTCAAATCAAACATGGTGTAAAACGTCGCAACTTCATAAACACTGATTGCCGGCATATCAAGATAAACAGCTAATGCATCCATGATAGCTTCTGATAACCAGCCCTCATTTTCAGCTTGTAAAATATGTAAGGCTGGAATCACGGCTGATTGGCTTTGCCGTGCAGGATATTTGGCGACCCATGAGTCCAATCGCTGTCTAATATCAGCATTGAATAGTTGTTCTTTAGCTCCTATCAGCTGCATAGCACTCATCGATCCACCTCACCAAACACGATGTCCATGGTACCAATTACAGCCACTACGTCAGCTAACATATGCCCTTTAATCATTTCATCCATTGCCGAAAGATGCACAAAACCTGGTGCACGAATTTTCACCCGATACGGTTTATTAGCACCGTCAGAAATCATATAAATACCAAACTCGCCTTTCGGATGTTCAACTGCCGCATAGGCTTCACCCTCAGGCACACAATATCCTTCGGTAAACAATTTGAAATGATGAATTAATGCTTCCATATTTTCTTTCATTTCAGCACGTTTAGGTGGAGCAATCTTTGTATCTGTTGTGATTACAGGACCGGGGTTCGCACGCAACCAATCTACACATTGTTTGATAATACGATTTGATTGACGCATTTCTTCAACACGCACCAAATATCGGTCGTAACAATCACCTTCGACACCCACAGGAATATCGAAATCTAAGCGATCATAAACTTCATACGGTTGTTTCTTACGTAAATCCCATTCAATACCAGAACCACGCAGCATTGGACCTGTAAAACCTAATTGCAAAGCTCTCTCTGGTGAAACCACACCAATACCAACCGTACGTTGTTTCCAGATTCGGTTATCCGTTAATAAGGTTTCATATTCATCAACACAATTTGGGAAACGTTGGGTAAAGTCTTCAATAAAATCTAAGAGACTGCCTTCACGATTAGTGTTTTTTAACTTAACTTCTTTTTCACTATGCCATTTTGACGCTTGATACTTCGCCATGGTGCTAGGCAAATCACGATAAACACCGCCTGGACGATAATACGTTGCATGCATACGCGCACCTGACACTGCTTCATAGCAGTCCATCAGATCTTCTCGTTCACGAAAACAATATAAAAACACGGTCATGGCACCGATATCAAGGCCATGAGCACCAAGCCACATTAGATGGTTCAAAATTCGTGTAATTTCATCAAACATGACTCGAATATATTGAGCACGTTCTGGCACTTCTACACCGATAAGTTTCTCTATTGCCATAACATAAGCGTGTTCATTACACATCATCGAAACGTAATCGAGTCGATCCATATAACCTATACTTTGGTTATATGGCTTGGTTTCAGCTAATTTTTCAGTACCACGATGTAATAATCCAATATGGGGATCGGCACGTTGTACTACCTCGCCATCCATTTCTAAGATCAGGCGTAATACGCCATGTGCCGCAGGATGTTGTGGTCCAAAATTTAAGGTGTAGTTTTTAATTTCAGCCATTAACGTTTACTACCCGTATAACGATTATCATCACGAATAACTCGCGGTACTAATGTGCGATCTTCAATAGTTACTGGTTCGTAAATAACGCGTTTTTTATCTGCGTCGTAACGCATCTCAACATTACCAATCAATGGGAAATCTTTACGGAATGGATGGCCAATAAAACCATAATCGGTCAAAATTCGACGTAAATCGTTGTGTCCATCAAATAGAATGCCATAAAGATCAAATGCTTCACGCTCAAACCAATCAGCACAATTCCAAATAGAGGTAACACTATCGATAATAGGCTGTTCCGCATCTAATCGAGCTTTAATACGAAGACGGATGTTATGTTGAATTGAGAGTAAATGATAAACCACAGCAAAACGATAACCTTCTGATACAGGTTCCATATTGCCGGCACCATCGACTGCACGACTAAAGCCATTTTCTGATGCAGCTTTAGTCTCCCAAGCACTGCCACCATATTGAGAATAATCGACACCACACAAATCAATTAACTGCTCAAAACCAAGTGTGTCACGTAACTTCCTACATACCGCTAAGATACTATCTGCCGGGATATGAATCGTTACTTCATCATGCTCACAGTCGCAATCAAGCAATACATCAGACAAGTGTTGTTCTAAGTTTTGTTTTAACTCATTTAACATCATGGTGATTAAACGTTCTCGGTTCTAGCTATTGTATTAGTTCGACGAATTTTCTTTTGTAGCTGAATGATGCCATACAACAGTGCTTCAGCCGTGGGTGGGCAGCCGGGAACGTAGATGTCGACTGGCACGATGCGATCACATCCACGCACTACAGAATAGGAATAATGGTAATAACCACCACCATTAGCACAGGAACCCATAGAAATAACCCAACGCGGTTCCGACATTTGGTCATAAACCTTGCGAAGTGCTGGCGCCATTTTATTTACTAATGTACCAGCAACAATCATGACATCTGATTGGCGCGGACTCGGACGAAATACCACCCCAAACCGGTCTAAGTCGTAACGAGAGGCACCTGCTTGCATCATTTCAACAGCACAACATGCAAGCCCAAATGTCATCGGCCACAATGAGCCTGTTCTTGCCCAGTTGATCAGCTTATCGGCAGAAGTCGTAACAACGCCTTGCTCAAGAATACCTTCTATTCCCATTCAAGCGCTCCCTTCTTCCACTCATAGATAAAGCCAACGACCAAAATAGCTAAGAAGATAAACATCGCCAATAGACCAAATACACCAATGTCATCTAACACGACGGCCCATGGGAATAAAAAAGCAATTTCTAAATCGAAAATAATAAAGAGGATGGCAACTAAGTAATAGCGCACATCAAACTTCATGTGAGCATCTTCAAATGGTTCGAAGCCACATTCATAAGCTGAACGCTTTTCATCATCAGGACGACGTGGGCCCAGAATAAAGCCTGCTACTAAAGGCATCACACCAAAGCCGATACCAATAATGACAAACAATAAAATGGGGAGATAATTCTCCAACATATAAATCTATTCTCTTTCTTATTGATAATGCACTTACACGATTGAGAATCGTGATATCACATTGCACCAATGTTCAAATCGAGGGATATCTGATTAGCACCTGATATTACACAGAATGGTTGCTAATTAGAAGTCGAACTTACTATTTTTTACTTCTAATGTTTATAAAAACCTAACTATCATGTTTAACTTAAGTACTGCCATCTAAGTAGCCGACCAAAGACTTGACTGATATATCATCGAACTGCCGAGTCCAATAGTTAAAACGCCGATACTAAATTGCAAACCATTGTGTAAATATGTCAATTTACTGGTGGCCCTTAATGGTACGGATATAACCATTGAAAGTGTTGCCATACCTACAATTGAGCCCACTCCAAATAGAATGATGTAAAGTATACTCATCGAAAATGATTGCATCGTATTTTGAGTCAGTAGAATCAAAGCAGCAGACCCTGCCAGACCGTGCATCATCCCTATAAAAAAGATGCGGTATGGAAATTTTTCATGATTATGTTTATGTCGACTATCTTTATGACTAGTTTCACCTGCATGTGAATGAGCATGAAAATGTACTAATGAATTAGTATGGTTATGAATATGGTAGTGTATACGTTGTTTAATCATCCTTCGTAAAACATCCAATCCAAGAGCAAAAAGCATAACACCCACCATCAACTCGAGTAAGCTGGCAGTGTTAGGCGGGACAATAGTGTTCATAAAAATTACAAATGTTCCAAATAAAAACAATGTAGTTGTATGTCCCAACCCCCAAACTGCTCCATGTCTAATACTGGCTTTAAGTGAATATTGCTTAGTTGATATTGCTGCCACTGCAGCTAAATGGTCTGCTTCTAATGCATGACGCATACCTATAAAAAATCCAAACAGAAGTAAGCTCGACATAATTAATACCTCAACAAATCCTAGGTAACTGTTCACCAATCAACATATCGATGATGCGCTTACCGCCAAAGCCAGTATTCAAAATAACTTTACCTTTTGGCGAGTCTGCAATTTTTCCAATAATACAACTGCCGTGTCCTGCCGGATGTTTCTGCATCACTTCAAGTAAAGCTTGTGAATAATCTTCTGGCACAACAGCTACCAATTTGCCTTCATTAGCAAGATAGAGAGGATCAAGTCCTAGTACTTCGCATACACCGCGAACTTCCTCTCGAACAGGAATTTGGACGTGTTCAAGCTCAATAGCTATTCCACTTTGGACAGCAAATTCATTGAGGATCGTGGCTAAACCACCTCTTGTTGCATCTCTCATACAATGTATATCAGGACACACTTCTAGCATTGCTTGAATTAAGTGATTAAGTGGTTGGCAATCTGTTTCCACACTCATTTCAAGTGCAAGCTCCCCTCTCGCATCAACTATAGCTGCGCCATGGTCACCAACAAAACCATTAATAATTACCACATCACCAACTTGAGCTCGGCTAGCCAAAATATTAGTTTGTTCTGCAATAACTCCTACACCAGCAGTATTAATAAATAGCTTATCGGCCGCTCCACGAGGTACAACCTTTGTGTCACCAGTGACAATTCGAACACCTGCTTCATCAGCTGTTTTTCGCATAGAAGCAACAATTCGCTGAAGATCATCTATGGGGAAACCTTCTTCGATTATCATTCCACAGGTTAAATACAAGGGAATTGCTCCACCCACGGCTAAATCATTAACGGTACCTGTGACGGCTAATTTGCCAATATCTCCGCCGGGGAAAAAAAGAGGGTCCACCACATAAGAATCGGTAGTCATTGCTAAACGGCTACCGAGTTTAGTCAGATCGCTCAAATTAAAACGGGCCTGATCTTCGAGCAACATTAATTCTGGACTACCGAAGCCTTTTACAAAAATTTCATCAATCAAATCCTGCATGGCTTTGCCACCAGCGCCATGAGAGAGATTTATTTTTTTTCCGCTAAATTTAGTTCTATTTAATGGCGTATTCATGCTATTTTTTGCTCGCTGTAACCATTATTGAAATAGGCAGCACATGCCCCTTCGCTAGATACCATTAATGCGCCCATTGGATTTTCAGGATTGCATTTTGTACCAAATATTTTGCAATCCCATGGTTTGATAACCCCTTTAACAACTTCACCACACTGGCAAGATTTTGGATCAGCAATTTTTAAATTCGGTACAGCAAATTTCTTCTCGGCATCAAAAGCTGCATAGGCCGGCTTCATTCTCACACCAGAATGATCGATTGAACCCAATCCGCGCCACTCAAAAAACTCTCTTATTTCAAATACCTGACTAATAGCCTGTAAAGCAGGAGTATTACCATTGGCAGCAACGATGCGGCTATATTGGTTTTCAACTTGACTACGACCTTCTTCTATTTGCTGTAAAACCATCCACAAGGAATGCAAAATATCCAAAGGCTCAAAGCCTGTTACGACAATTGGTTTATGGTAATCCTTAGCGATAAAATCAAATGGCCGCTCACCGATGACCATTGCAACATGTCCAGGAGCAAGAAAACCATCTAACTTCATATCAGGGGAGTCTAAGACAGCTTTTATAGTTGGCACTGTTGTGATGTGGTTGCAAAATAATGAAAAATTAGTAACGCCTTCACGTTCTGCTTGCAATACAGTTAAGGCCGTACTTGGCATAGTTGTTTCAAATCCAAGTCCAAAAAAGATAACTTCTTTATCTGGATTATTTCGAGCTAAATTCAAGGCATCCATTGGTGAATAGGTCATTCTAATATCGGCACCATCAGCCTTGGCTTGTAATAGACTTTTTTTAGACCCGGGCACACGCATAGCATCACCAAAGGTAGTAAAAATCACATTTGGAAGCTCAGCCAAAGTCACACAATCATCAACTCGTCCCATTGGCAATACACAGACAGGACAACCCGGACCATGAACCATTTCGATACTATCGGGTAGCATTTGTTCAATGCCATAGCGAAAAATAGTATGTGTATGACCACCACAAAATTCCATTATTTGTAATGGTTTGGATTGTTTTGTCGCCAGTCTATTGGCAATGTTATGAATCGCTTTTGTAAGTGTTTGAGCTTTTTCTGTATCTCTGAATTCGTCAACAAATTTCATTTTAGCCCCTTAATTAACTTACTTGGCCACGACTATCAGCAAGAAGCGTATGCGTTAGATCCCAGAGAATGTGATAACAAGCCACATGGACTTCTTGCACACGATGGATAGAGTCACTAGCGACAACGAGACAATGATCAACTAGACCGCTTTTTTTCATGTCACCGCCATCACCACCAGCAAGGCCTAAAGTAACAAGGCCTAGCTCCTTAGCTTTTGCATACGCTTGCATTAAATTATGTGAATTTCCACTAGTAGAGAAGCCAATAAGACCATCTTCTTTACGTCCATGAGCACACAATTGACGAACAAAAATATGTTGAAAACCAACATCGTTGGCGACTGCTGAATTCATCGCTGTATCAGCAAGCAAGTTAATAGCGGGCAATGCAGGTCGGCCAGCAGTCACGGGATGCTGAAATTCGACTGAGAAATGTGCAGCATCGCAACTTGAACCGCCATTACCCATTGCCAACATTCGACCATTATTAATATAGACCGATGCAATTGCATCAGCAGCAGCAATTAATGCTTCAGCATTTTCTGCAAAAAACTGTTGTTTGATCAAAATGCTTTCGTTGGATTTTTGTTTTACAGATTCCAATAGAGCCTGATGCTCCTTCACAGGGTCTTTATCCTTCTTATGAAGGAAAGGATAAAGATCCGTTAGGTGCTGCTTATTATCAAAGTCACTCATTTTGATTCCACACTCAATTTCATCGCATCTAATTCCAATTCAACCTCGCCTAATTCCTCTAGAATTTGAAGAGTGCGAGCGGCCTCATCTTCATCAATTCGACTCATGGCAAAACCAACGTGGACAAGTACCCAATCACCCACACATGCAGCAACTGGGTGGTCATCGCTCACTATGCAAGCGATATTGATTTCCCGTTTAATCCCAGATACATCAACTTTAGCTAATAATTTTTCAGCATCAGTGATTGAAACTATTTGACCCGGAATACCTAAACACATTGTGAATCCCTCATAACTCTTGCAGCTGTAACCACCGCCTGCCCTAACGATATGCCACCATCATTCGCAGGAACATGTCGATGACATAACACGTTTATTTGTTGTCTTTCTAATCCATTTTTTACATCTTCAAACAAGGTTTTGTTCTGAAAAACACCACCAGATAGTGCAACTGTTTTAATGTTATGTTGATTCATTAATAGCATAGTTAACTGCTGGACTGCCCGTGACAAACCTCGATGAAAGCGGGCTGAAATAAACGATATTTCAATTGAACGAACCAAGTCATCCAACAAAGATAACCACATTGGAGTGGCATCAATCACCCCGTTTTCGATCTTAAATTTATAGGCCTTTTTGTCACTATCACGCCAAGCAACATCATCAATACAATTCTCTAACTCTATCGCTGCCTGACCTTCATATTCGATTTGCTCGAAACATAGTCCACTAGCAGCTGCAACCGCATCAAACAAACGCCCAGCTGAAGATGCCAGAGGACAATTTAGCTGTGATGCAAGCATGCTATTAAGTGTATTTATTGGTTTTGCAGACAGTTGTTGAATTAAACGTAATTCACCATATTTCTGCTCAATCGTAACCCAATCAAAGCAAGATACAAGATGAGCATAGGTATTACGCCATGGCTGCTTCATGGCAAGACTGCCACCAAGTAAAGCAACTGATTTAAAGTGTCCCATACGGGTACTTTTGGTGTAATCAGCTAATAAGAATTCACCACCCCATAGCGTAGCATCGTCGCCATAGCCTAAACCATCTAAAACCACACCGAGTACTGGACCAGCCTCCAGTGGGTAAGAGTTATCAGCCAAACAAGATGCTATATGTGCATGATGATGTTGAATCCCTTCCACCCTAAGATTACATAGATTAGCTAATTCATGCCCTGCTTTAGTCGACATGTATTCTGGATGAGTATCAACCGCAATATGTTTAGGATGATGCTGAAATAAGTTCTGGTATAAATTGATGTTGTATTGATAGTCTTGATAGGTATCGAAATTTTCAAGATCCCCCATATGCTGAGACACAATGGCATCACCATCTTTTAGCAAGCAAAATGAATTTTTCAATTCGCCACCCATTGCTAAAATTGACGGCGTGTTTTTGAAAACGTCTGGTAATACAAAAGACTCAGGTGCATACCCTCTAGCACGTCTCAAAAATTGTGGCTGACCAGCCATAAACCGCATAACTGAATCATCTACTCTATTTACGACATCTCGATTATGCATTAGAAAATAATCAGCAATGATCGCTAATTTAGATAGTGCTTCATCATTATTTATACATTGTGGCTCATGAGCCAGATTGCCTGATGTTAGCACTAACGGCTGCTCCAATTCATTCATCACTAAATGATGTAATGGACTATATGGCAACATAAAACCTAGTTGATTCTGACCCGGTGCAACTGAAGTGGCTAAATCGATATTTTTACGTTTATCTAAAAGCACGATTGGTGCTGCTGAGCTAGTTAGTAAAGCGCGTTCTTGATCATTGATATAACAGTAGCGTTCAATCATTGCTATATCTTTAGCCATTAGAGCAAATGGTTTCCGAGCCCGAGATTTTTTCTGCCTTAACTTATTAACAGCGGAATCATCACATGCGTTTGCTGCTAAATGGAACCCCCCAATCCCCTTGATGGCAACAATAGCGTGTGACGTTAAGTAATTAACGGTTAATTCGATTACATCACAACTGGTAAGTTTCTTTCCACTATTATCAGTTATATATATTTGAGGACCACATTTTGGACAAGCATTAGGTTGTGCATGAAATCGACGATTATCTGGTGAGTTATATTCCTCTCCACATTGTTCACATAAGTTAAATTTAGCCATACTGGTATGACTACGGTCATATGGTATTGCGTTAATAATACTAAGGCGTGGGCCACAGTGAGTACAGTTTGTGAAAGGATAGTGATAACGTCGATTAGTCGGATCTAGAATCTCTTGTAAACAGTGATCACAGGTAGCTGCATCGGCCGTTACGCCAGTATGAACATAAGAATTGTTCGACTCAATGATATCGAAGCTGGCAACTGACTTTAGCGGTGCAGTTTGAGGAAAACGTTTTATATTGTCTATACGAGATAGTTTAGGCTTTTCATCAAGTAATGTTTGAATGAAATCATCTATAGACTCTCTGCGTCCCATAACATTAATTAGTACGCCGTCACCATCATTACAGACTGAGCCAGTTAGATTGTAACGCTGGGCTAAATGCCAAACCGTTGGTCGAAATCCAACGCCTTGAACAATACCATTAACGTGGATTTGTTCAGCATGGATATTCATGGTCTGACGATCACATTTATCATTAACAGAGACTCCAACCGAAGCTTTCTGTAACATAGTATTACACTTTTGTCGAAAAGTGTAATAATTTATTCCTATTTCAATCTAATGAACCGTACACACCATGCAAGGGTCAAATGAACGTACGATATGTTGTATTGAAACAGACTCCTTGCCACTGTTATCAATAGGCGCATTTAATAATGCTTGTTCCAAAGCGCCTGGCGTTAAATCTTTGTCCCTAGGTGAAAAGTTCCATGTGGTCGGGGCAACAATCTGATAATTAGATATTTTGCCCTTCTCTATTCTAACCCAATGACCAAGGCTGCCACGAGCAGCTTCTATCAAACCTTGTCCTTGGGCTTGATCAGGCATAGTGGCTTGTTTACAGAAAGGCTCTCCCAGTGCAATCTGTTTGCACCATTTTTCCATTTCGGGAATTATTCGAGCAATTTCAATAACTCTTGCCACGATTCGGTTATAAACATTACTTTGCCCATTTAAAGCGAGAGCTTTAAAAAGTGGGTGACCAGACATTGTTTGTCTAGCTATAGCACCCACTTCAATTACACTACCATCATAGCGAGGAGCTTTACACCAACTATAGCCATTGTCTTGATTCGTGTCTGGTAAGGTTGTTCCTTCAAAAGGATGAGAAGCTCCATTTTGATCTAACATCCAACTATGACTAATGTCCTCAAGAATTAACGCTGGATTGAGTGTTTGAACTGAGCTACCCTTTTCGCCCTTCCAAATACCGGGTGGGAATAAAAAATTATCTTCAAAACGATATGCACCATAGCTCATAAAGTGGGCGTTTATTTGCCCTAATTGATCTAACTCTAAATCTTCAGCCACTATTAAAAATTGTGAAAAATCACTCTGCGTATGGTTTCTAGCCCAAAACTTAAGATCATCGGGACTTTCTAGCTGACTCATGTTTTCCAACGAATCGCCAAATAGATTTTGTTCAAGAAACTGTCTAAAACTCATCAATATAGCAAGTAATTTAACCCTATCGGATGCGCTGGGTGAGGTCGTTGTTCCCCCCGGTTGAATACTCAGTGTATGGGGCCATTTTCCAGCAAGTATGCCTGTTATATGCATAAATTCAGCACGCGCTTTAAGCATGGTGTTTGCTGCTAATCCAGTCTGAGCTTTGAACCTAGGTTCTATCGTTTTATACCAGCTTTTATTGTGGTAGGTTTCGCGAGCAAAATCAGGCATAAAAAACAAATAGAAATGAGTTAGATGATCCGCTACATTTTCACAGGCTAAGATAAGGTTACTGACTAACTGACCATTTAATTCAGGACTGATACCTTGTGCATCAGCCAGTGCATTTGCTGATGCAAGCGATTGTGCAACAGAACAAATACCGCAAATTCGAGGTGTATAAACCAAGGCATCTAGCGGTGGCTTTCCCTGCATAATTTGCTCAAAGCCACGATAGAGTGGCGAATTAACCCAAGCCCTGGATACTTTGCCATCAGTAATTTCGACTTCAACTTCTAGATCACCTTCAACACGATTGAAAGGGCCTAATATTTTACGCGTCATGTCACATCCTTGGGTTTACCCGGAGGAGAGATGATATGTTTGGCTGTAGCATTTTGTCTAATTCGTTTTGGTGTAGCAGCTTTTGAAAGTGATGCTAGTGCAACGAACCACGCTTTAGGCATATCAGTGGGAAGACCAACAGGAATACCGGCTATTTTCGGGGTTTCCGTAAAGTTTAATCGAGGCTGTTCAAATTGTGGTGCTGTACAATTTATGCAAGGATAACCACCTTTTAAACACGAACCTGTGCCATTCCATGGCCGAATATTACAATCTGCACGCGCTTGTGTACCTAAGCAGCCTTTATGCTCCATCATACAACCAATGTCACCTAGTACTTCGGCACTCGCTTTATATTCATAGTATTCATTTCGTGAGCAACCATGATGGACAAGTTGATCCGTGTAGGCACGAGGACGATTAAGCTCATCTAGATCTGAATGTTGTAAATCATGTGTTGCTAATTGCATTAGTACATTAGTAACCCAATCAGGGTGAGTCGGACAACCGGCAACATTGATAACCGGGAAACCTGCTTTCGATTGCCATGTTGGGCCTAACAAGCCACCTAGTTTAGTACCCTCAAATTGCAGTCCACATGCATCGGTTGGATTGTTGCCAGCAGCAGTAATTCCACCAAAGGCAGCACACGATCCAATTGCGAGTGTGTAATCAGCTTTTTCAGCGAGCTCACTCAGCCAAGTCATCATAGGCTTACCAGTGCCGCCAAGCATGTGAAAGCGGCCTGTTCCATTAGGTCCAGTCATAACAGAACCTTCCAAACACAGTGCGTCTATATGAATATTATCACTTAGAATACTCTCTAAAAGCTCAATAAATTCATCGCTTGATACCTCACTCAATGAGGGATGCCACAATAAATTAATTTGGGCACTCTTAAAGCAGGTAATAACGTCTGGTGATTCAGCATTCAGTAATGACATGCTGCAGCCGCCACAACCACCCGATTGTAGCCATAACACGTTAAACATTAGGTAATTTCAAAGTAAACATTGCTCCACCATTTTTATGGTTTTCAACATCCAAACTACCATTACACTGCTCCGTTGCTAAACCATAACTAATTGACAGACCCAAGCCCGTGCCTTTTCCAACTGGTTTTGTTGTAAAAAATGGGTCAAAGACAGATAACATATCTTTAGGTGTTATTCCCAAACCATTGTCATGTACGGTGATCTTAACTTCATCACTCTCAGCATGAAGAGCGACTTCGATTATGGCATCGTCCACTAGCTCAACTGCATCCATCGCATTCTGTAGTAGATTAATTAATATTTGGTGGACATAACCTTCATTGGTTTTGATTATCAATTTGTCAGGCAAGTCAGTAACAAATTTTGCTTTGAGATTAGATGAATGACTGATCCAATGAATAGCATTTTTGATAAGTCCAACCAAATCTACGTTTACATGTTTATTATTGCCTGGTGTAGCAAAACGTCGTAACTCTTGAACAATGTTTTTGACACGTTCAGCACCTTCTAGCGAAGCTTCTAATAGCGAAGGAATATCATTGAGGGCATAATCTATTTTTAGTTTGGCACGTAATCTATCTCTTTCTTCAATGCTAATATTTTGATGGATAGCTTCTAAGTAAAGTCGAAAGTTTTTTTCATAGCGCTGTAATGCATACATATTGCCGAAAACAAAACTAATCGGGTTATTTAGCTCATGGGCAACACCAGCAACCAATTGACCTAATGAGGCCATTTTTTCTGATTGTATTAGTTGTTGCTGAGCTGTTTTCAACTTATCGTGAGTTTCTTTCAGTTTCAAATACGCTTTACGTATTTCACCTAATGGCCGTCCAGTTAACACTGAGCCAATTAACTTTCCAGTATGGTCGTAGTGCGCTTTACAGGTGATTGCCATCGGTACTTTTTCACCTTGGAGACTAGAAATATCGATCTCACAATCAGTCAGGGTTCCAGTACGAATGTGTTCTATCAGCGTATCTGACAGTTCTGACCCAGCCGTTGACTTAACGAATAAGGTTTTTAAAGACTGGCCTTTCAGCTCAAGATTAGTTTTTCCAGTTAATTTTTCAAAAGCCAAATTCACACGTTGTATTCGACTTTCTGTATCAGTCACCACCAAAATATTGTGCATGGTGGATAAAATACTTTCGATGAATTGGTGGGCTTCTTCTAACTCAGCATTTTTATTTTCAAGTTCAACCTGTGAACTTACCAAATCGGCATAGATGACATCCATATGCTGAATAACTTCAATCCATGCTTTATCATCTGGCCGATCCAAGCTTAAATCAAAACCATCCGTTTCATGTAAAAGCTTAGAATTGGATTGTTTTTTTTCCATGATGGATTCAGTGTTAATTCAACTTAGTTCTTGAAGGTAAACGGACAACTTCTTGCTCTTTGGGTTCAAGTGCATAGCGTTCTAATTTACTTCGTAATCCTACTCGTGAAAGCCCTAACTCCTCAGCCGAGCGTGTTTTATTCCAGCGATGTCGAACTAATGTTTCTTTGAGAATATGTGCTTCTAACAACTCAATACGGTCTTTCAAGTTACCTTGTGAACGACTGGCCACTAACTTCATGTCTTGACGCATTTCATCAGGTATCGCTCTTAAGACATGAGGTGACATATAGTCAGCACCTAATTTAGTATCTTGCGTCAAAACTAACATACGTTTAATTTCATTTTCTAACTCACGCACATTTCCAGGCCATTGGTACTTTTGTAGGCATTCTATTGCCTCAGAAGTGAACCCAACTACTTTTTTACCCAATTCAGCCTGTAATTTATTAAGGATATCCAAAGCAAGGTAAGGAATGTCTTCAAGACGATCACGCAAGGTTGGCATCTCTATCGTAAACGTAGCGAGTCGATAATACAGATCTTCTCGGAAACGACCTTCTCGCACATCCTCAGCCAGTTTACGATTAGTGGCAGCAATAACGCGAACATCAATAGGCCGTCTTTTATTACTTCCCAACGGTCGTATTTCTTTTTCCTGTAATACTCGTAACAATTTCAATTGAAAGGCTGGCGATGTTTCACCTATTTCGTCTAGAAATATAGTCCCTCCCTCGGCACTTTCGAATAAACCTATTCGATCGTCAACAGCGCCAGTGAAGGCCCCCTTTTTATGCCCAAACAATTCACTTTCAAGTAACTCATCTGGCAAAGCGCCACAGTTTTCAGCAACAAAAGGTTCTTTTTGTCGAAGACTATTGTAATGAAGTGCTCGTGCGCACAATTCTTTACCAGTACCTGACTCTCCCATGATTAAAACATTCACATCGTATGGGGATATTTGTTTGATGGTTGCACAGACTTTATTCATACAGCTATCTGGACTGCGTACGATTGTGTCCATGCTAAACCGTGCTTGTAATGCTGTGCGTTGCACTTCTATTGCTTCACGAAGTGTTTTTGGCTGTAATTTCAGCTCTATCGCTAAACGTTCGTTCTTACGATGCAACTCAAACAATTCAATGGCATTAGTCAGTTTTAAGATCACATCTTCTGGGTGCCAAGGTTTACTAATGTATTGATAAATACCGCCTTCATTGATCGCCGCGATAATATCATCGGAATCGGTATAACCCGAGATGATCATGCGAATAATTTCTGGCCAACGTTCGCGAATCTCAGCAAAAAATTCAACACCCGTCATATCTGGCATTCGTTGATCACACAATACAACTTGAATCCATTCACGTTCAAGGATTTCGTAGGCATCTTTTGTATTGGATGCAGTGTAAACATCAAAGTGCTCATTCAGAATTCGCTCAAGCGTCTCTATTGAACGTACTTCATCATCAACGATTAAAATGCTAGGCAGTACTTCATTCATATTTACACGGATACCTTCATGTCGACGTCTTTTGCTTCAAGCATATCAGATCGTCCAATAAGTCTTAATTGTCTTGATGTGCGAATCCATTGATACCAGTCTTCCATGCCTTCACCTGTGGTCGCTGAAACTTGTAAAACAAGTATTTTAGGGTTCACTCTACGAGCATATTCAATACATTTAGCGACATCAAAGTTGAGGTATGGCAACAAGTCAATTTTATTTAGGATCATAATATCTGCAGCAAAAAACATGTCAGGATATTTTAAAGGCTTATCTTCGCCTTCTGTCACAGACAATATTGCGACTTTATGAGCTTCACCTAAATCAAATGAAGCCGGACAAACAAGATTTCCTACATTTTCTATAAAGACAACACCACCCGCTTCAGGTGCGAGCGTCTCCATGGCATGCTCAACCATATGAGCATCTAAATGACAGCCTTTACCGGTATTAATTTGCACTGCACTTACGCCGGTAGCTCGAATACGATCAGCATCATTAGATGTTTGTTGATCACCTTCGATTACCGAAAGGTTTAATTCTGCACTCAAATCGGTAATCGACTTAGTCAATAATGTCGTTTTACCTGAACCCGGACTTGAAACTAAATTGAGTGCAAGCATCGCTTTATCAGTAAAGTACTGACGATTTTTTTGTGCATACTCATCATTTTTACTCAGAATATTTTTCTCAATTTCGACCATGCGAGATTGACTTAACCCAGGTGCGTGCGAATGTGCTGGTCCCAAACCAAAGTGGATATTATGACTATGGTTGTGCTCATGATCATGATCGTGATCGTGATCGTGATCGTGGACATGATGAAAATGTTGATGACCTTCAATAGTTGTTTCGCCGCTTGCGCATCCACATGTAGTACACATTTAATTCACCTCTAGTTCTTTGATCTTGAGCTCATCACCACTGCTAACTTGCAGCTGATAACTGCCACATTGATCACACGCATCGTAGCGCTGTTTTATAGTAATAGTTTTTGCACATTGCATACACCAAGCCTGTGCTTCGATACTATTAATTTGAAGTGTTGCATGCTCCGCAACCGATCCTTGCATAACAACACCAAAAGAAAATTCCAATGCTGATAGTTCAACGCCTGATAGTACGCCCACATCCAAAATAACATTTTTCACTTCAGTAAAATGTTGCTTTTCTGCTTCTGCTTCTATTATTTGCAATATACCTTCGCACAGTGACATTTCATGCATTAGTGTCTCACCTCATTCTCAATCTGAAGTTGATACTCAACACAAGGGTCAATAGCATGAATCAGTAGTTCTGCTTGCAACCTTAATGTATCCGGCTGTTCAGCATTAAGATGACACAAACTATCTGCGGCCACACCCTCTGGATGAAAATTCCATTCGGTAGGTGCAACAATGCAAAGCTGTTTGATATATTGATCTTCGATCTCAATGTAATGACTTAAACGCCCTCTGGCAGCATTGGTATGTGCAAGACCAGCTATAGTACTTTTAGATATTGTTAATGCATTCTGCAAATGAAAAAATGCGTCTAGTTTTTCAATTAATTCAGCCAATTCTCTGAGTCTTGCGATCATACGAGTATAGATTCCGTTACCCCATTTTTCTATTAAATCTAAAGTAAAGGGTGAAGCTGACTGATAATTAAACCAACTCAATTCATAACAACGTGAATACCAGTTGGGTTGAGCGATGAATCTATTGTTATCTTTTTGCAGCCTAGACAATAAATCAACGTCGTTTATCTGTGGTAAAGGGCTGATATCTGAATAACCGGCATATTTCCATTGCTGTTGCATCAACCACCAGATAAAACCTGCGGGTTGTGTATTGCTTTGCTCAGACCAGTTTTCTAGCCCAATGTCATTCATCGCTAACCAATCTTCAATTGGCATACCAAAAACAATCTTAGTTAATTGTTGCTGACAGTGATGCCACTGACCAATAACTTCAACTGATAGAGAGTTAGCTACAGCATCAAGACTGAGTAGTTGTTGAGGTTCCAACATCTGCATAAGCTTATTTAATGATTGTATGGTGTTTGCTAACTCACTGTGCTCTACATCCTGCTTAATGAATTTTGGCCAATCAATTAATATTCTAAGGCTGTGTTCTCGTAAACTTTCTATTAGAACTAAAGCTTCACGTTGTGATTGAACGTCCTGATTAGCTGGTGCACAGATTGCACTTTCTACTGCATTAATACAGGTAACAGCTTGAGCTTTACCGCAAACACTAAATAACAACGGAATAAGCTGTAATGCTTCAGCTATTGGTTTTCCAGAAAAAATCTGTGCTGCATGAAGTGGACGTGATGAGTCAATCGTCGTGTGTATATTTGAGTATTGACGACTCAACGCTATTGATAGTTGTCCTTGAACACTCATGCATCTGAATCCGAATTAAATACTCTTCCACGCAGAAAATCACGTCTTGATGCAACGTCTTTTATGACTTTTCTAGGTTGTGGATCGATATTATCACTACTTGATTCAGATTTCTGAATGAAACCATCCTTGTCTGGAGTAATACTTTTTTCACCTGACCAAATCTCAGCTATTTCCTGTGTTCTATGTTGAGATGATTGATCAAAGTTTTCTTCTTGCATAATTGCAGCTAATGCTTCTTGAGCCGTTAATTCGGCAGCTTGCTGATCTTCAAATTCAAACATAGGTGAAAACAAAGAACAGTTTAAATAATGGCCTAATTCGTCTTCATAGCCGACTATAAAATCATAGGCACCAGATGGAAAAACATATGTTTGAATATCACCGGTTTTAGCCAAAATGGTTGATTTCGCTTCCACCGGCAATAACATAAGGTTCATAAACCAAGGTGTGATCAGTATACCTAATTGAAAGTCGTTCCATTGAAGGAAGCCAATGGCTTTAACACAAAGGCGATCATTTAAAACAGGTACGCCTTCCATTCGCTCTAGTTGTATACGTTTGAACGTTTGTTCGAGTCGTTGGTAAGCCTGTTCATCGTTCATAATTTAAGATCTAACAACCATAAATTGTTCTTTAGCACCATCACAATCTGGGCAGCGCCAATGATCAGGCAGCTGAGAAAAAGGTGTGTTTGGCGGTATTTGCCAAAAATCATCTCCTTGCTCAGGGTCATAGATTTTCCAGCAAATTTTACATTCCATTTTATCGCTGTCTTTGATGCGTGAATTATCACCACCATAAGAACATTCAAAGGCGTTATATATCACGTCAGAAGTCATTAGCTTACAACCACTGAATAAACATCTAAAATTTCTTTTAGTCGTTCTGTACTATCTTTAATGTCTTCAGGAGCCGCAATCGCAACACCTGGAACATCAACGATCTCGATTGTATTTAAAATTAAAATATCTTCAGAATTATAATATTTAACCCACCAAACATTATTCTTATTGGTACTCCCAATACGGCAATTACCGTAACCACGAGAAAGAATAGTTATTGGTCCGACCCCTAATCTATGGCCAAGAAAATTAAGATCTTCCGTTGATAAAGGTAACAAAGTGAGATTGATGACGTGGTGTGCATCTCCAAGTTTCCAATTTTCAATCTGATCGGCTATTTCAATAATCAGTGGTGGTGTATTAAGTACACCAGGAGGCAAGACATCCAAACTAGTATCTAATGGCGTACTATTTGCAAAAGCCTGTTGTCTTACGATAGAAGGAATATCCGCTACTTCAATCACATCTCTTATAACATTGCCTTTATCGTCACTGGTTCTAACTCGCCAGATACCAGTCAATACAGATTCTTGGATATGTACATTTATATCACCTTGATATAGCACACTAACTTCGCCTTCATTCAAAACCTGATTGACCAAATCAATATTGTCGGCATCAAGGATGCTGATATCAAAAACAATGGCTGGCTCACCTGCTTTATAACCTTTAATAGCATCATAGAGTCTCGCAAACATAGCTTTAGCTAGGTCGAGGTTTTCAACTTCTTCCGGCTCAGGAATGATAGGTTGTTCATAGGTATACATTTCACCTGGTGGCTTGGTGAAACTAAAATTTTCATCGCCCGATTCTAGTGGTTGAGAACCCTCACCAACAACGGGTATATCAATAGGTCTACCATGGTATTTTATGTCCATTTTTCACTCCAACAGTTAGTGGCTTACGACAGGAATTCCAATCGACTTTGGACGACTAGATTGTGAGCTAAGAATTTGCTTAATTTCACTTAGATAATGCGACCAATCTTGAATGCCAGTTATAGCATTCAGATACTTATCTCTTCGCATAAAAACCAAGGCCGGCCATGATGTAAAGCCATACATTGATTGCAATTTTTTCTCATCATCACGTGCAATTACGGCTGGTTTCATTTCTGGAAATACAGAGGCTAATTCAGGTAATACAATCGCAACATCATTTGATTCAGCAAAACGAGTAGCATCCTCAGTAAAAAATAAGACCGTAAGTTCATTTTCCTGTAAAAAGCTATTGAGCGTCTTTAACGTTAATAAAGGATAATTAAGTTCTTGGTGAAGACGGTCTATAAGTGGCGTTGTAGTAGACATCATTTAATTCCTTTGTTTAGGTTTTGGGCTGCAACTTGGGCTTGTAGATGGGGTGGTAATTCAGGTTCACGATTGACCAAATCATCGAAGAAATGATCTATTTCACCTGTACCATTCATGATGCTATCCATTGCTAACAGTGCTTGCCTGATTTGACCAGCGTTTTCATCCGTCAGTACTTCACGAGCACCACCCAGAAAATTTAAGATCCATGTCCCTATTGGTTGTTCACCAACCAGTACCATATCAACTAGTTCTTGTTTACCATCGGCTTCACACAGAGCAAAAACTCCACGTGTTTCGATAACTTGCATGGGGATTCCGATACACATTAGTACTGGCCTCGATGGTCAACAGGTACACTCAGCGCCTGCTCAATCGGTGATGGTTTCGGATCGAACTTAACTTTTTTATCGAGTAAAACACGTTCATCACCCAATCGGCAGGCTTCACGCTCTGATGGCCTACCTGCTTCATATTGTTCTAATGCTAATTCTGAAGGTGATAACAACTCAACCTCAGGTAGA
>JBFIJJ010000010.1:0-24265 GCA_041600795.1 Methylophagaceae bacterium
AGTTCTATTTGGATTAGGACAAATTACTTTAAACGGTACCACTACTATGCATGGTTCTGTTATTTCAGAAGAGCCAAGTAAGCTAACCACGGGTGGCTATTCTCAGGTCTATGATGAAAGTGTGTTGACAGAGTTGAAAACGGATACGATTGACACTTTGTTTGCCAAAGTTAAATATAGCTGGAGAGATTTTTAGGACTGATATCTAATTTTGTAAGTGAAATGAAATTATTGGCACTTTGATAGATAGGTATTTCTAGAACTAAATGGACAGATAATTATGAAATCAACAAGATGTAAATTAATAGCTGGGTTTAGTCTAATAGAGGTAATGATAGCTTTGGTGATACTGGCTGTAGGTGTGCTAGGTATTTCGAAGTTGCAGAGTACACTTATTAAGAATAGTTCGAATGCCAATCAGAGAGCAGTAGCCGTTTCTATTGCACAGAAAAAAATAGATGATTTAAAAAGTTTCGTAAACTTAACAACTGCAAGCGCCTCCGTGCCTGATGCTTGGGCTGAAGGAGCATCGAATATTTCTTCGACATTAACGGCAAGTCAACTTGCATTCACGCATATAGAAGACAATAAAGGTGGTGCGCCTCTTGGGAGTACTGGGCTGTTAGATGGCAGTCAAACAATAGGAAATTACACTTATACATTGAGTTGGGATGTTACCGACTATTGGCAAGGTACATCTACAGCATCGGTACCTACTACTACTGCACCAATGGTCGGTGCGGTTGCAGATGAAAAATTAGTGACGGTGACAGTTGCTTGGACTGATGAATTAGGTGATTCGCAAAGTGTTGCGCTAAGTACCATTATAGATGCTTACTCACCTTCATTGACGGCCTTATCAGGAAAAATTGCTCCGGGAGGAGAAGGGCCAAATGTAGCATATACGCCACTCGCTGCCCCTGATGTTGTTCCAGTTACTTTAGATGATGGTACCGGTCAGAAAAAAGAATCGAGTAAACCTGTGCCGGATACTAGTAAAAAGGGTGAAAGTACCATCGTAAAATTTCAAACAGTGACTTATTTAGATGTTGATAACGATGGAGATACTGATAAACAACGCCAAGAAGAGTTTTTGTCGCTAGTATGCAAATGTTAAGATGGTTCCAGCAGTGATACGAGCTATATTTGGTATGGACAGCAGAAATGGGATACAGATAGCAGTGAACTGGTTGATTATGCTGTTTCTACTCCGGTCTCAACAATTTATAAAACTGATGTAGATAATGGGGGCGGTGAAGATCAAGCGGTTCAATGCGAAGTGTGTTGTAGAGATGGAGCCGATAATTCCACTGCTTATAAAGCATGTAGGTTGAAACGAATTGATGGTATTCCAAGAATTGTGGAGCCATGGAGAATGATTGCGTTTAATATTATCCCAGCTTCTTATTTTAATAGTGGGGCTTCGGCCGCTTCAAATAATCTGGCAGGCATGACTTCTGATATCCAAGATTCAAATATTAGCCTTTACTCAAGTTACGTTATAGAGCAAGTGAGAGCTGCAATTAGTACGCTAGCGAGCACGCCATCAGCTACATTTGTACCAGATACGAGTTTTGCTTCCTATTCAATTGGTGCGAGTACAGTATCTGATTTCTATAATACAGGTGGAGCCAGCACGGTGTTTGATCATAGAAAATTTTCCACAGGATCTAGTAATCATCGTCAGTTACAAGCGCGGGCACTATATATCGATGTGCCTCCGACAGAGATTTACGAAAGTGGGCTATATACACCAACTGGTGTGTCGGCAGTTCCGTTAGAACGTGTTCCTTTCTATGAAAATAACTTCACGAACATAGCGGGTTGGATTCCTGATATTGATGTATTAAAAAATGGGGCTAATACGGGTGATCAGACATTTACTACAGACTATACCGTCATGCATGATGACATGGATAATAGCTCATGCGAACAGACCGATACAGCGAGCTCTAGTCGAAATTATGTGACTAATGAAGAATTCTATTATGCTGGTGGAGGTACAACTACTGATTGCCCAAATGCTTCGAGAGGAGATTTCTACCCAATTGTTGTAGCCGCATCAGCAATACCTGTGACATCTGCTTCAACGGTGACATCACGTATGTATACAGCAAATGATGGGGTCGTTGATCAATTGGTTGCAGCGGCTGTGAGTACAGTTGATGACACTATTAGTCTAACGATCGAATAGTTAATATTTAGAGCCTAATCCCCCCACCTTATTTGAGAGGGGGATTAGACTTATAGCCGATTAAGGGAATGATTGTTCAAATCGTTGTGCAAACTGTTGTTCAGTGAAATGATGATTCTGAGTGCCATGTTGCTCAATTTTAATTGCGCCTAATAATGATGCAATTCGACCTGTTGTTTCCCAGTCTTTACCATGCAGGATGCCATGCATTAAACCAGCACGATATGCATCACCACAGCCCGTAGGGTCAGCTAATTTTTCTGCTTTAGCACACGGAATATCAATACGTTTACCTTCAGTATAGATATGTGAGCCTTCTGCACCACGGGTAATAATTAATGCTTCGACATGTGAAGCAATTTCGTTGGGTGACAAGCCTGTACGATCTTGGAAAAGTTGTGCTTCATAATCATTTAGGGCGATATAAGTCGCTTGTTCAGCAAACTTCATCAGATCTTCACCAGCAAACATGGGTAAGCCTTGGCCTGGATCGAAGATAAAAGGAATGCCTGCTTCATGCAGTTGTTGAGCATGTTGAATCATGCCATCTCGACCATCTGGTGCAACAATCGCAAGTTTAATGTCTTTTGCTTCGTTAATATGGGTTTCATGAGCTAAATTCATTGCACCCGGATGAAATGCGGTGATTTGATTGTCATCCATATCGGTAGTGATAAATGCTTGTGCTGTGTAATTACCATTTTTGACATGGACATGACGGCGGTTAATTTGATGTTTATCCATCCATGTTGCATAGCTAGTGAAGTCACTGCCAACAGTGCCCATTGGGATTGGATCATCACCTAATAATTTTAGGTTGTAGGCAATATTACCTGCACACCCCCCAAATTCACGACGTAGTTCTGGTACTAGAAATGCGACATTAAGCATGTGTACTTTGTCTGGCAGAATATGATTTTTGAATTGGTCTGGAAACACCATGATAGTGTCATAGGCAAAAGAGCCACAAATAAGTGCTGACATGTTTTATCCTTGTTTTGTAGTAATGTGTTGATGGTTGGCTGTGATCATTAATTCACCATTAAGAAATGCAACTAGATGATGACCGACGATTTCATTACGCCAGCCTTGTGTGATTGGTAAATCCTGTTCACCTGAAACCAGACGCTCAATATCTTTGCGTGTAGCAACAGCACTAGGAGCAATGGATTGTTCATCACACAGTTTCCGAAGTAGTGCCAATAATGCATCAACAACAGCATCTTGTTGATTAGTTAATGGCTGTGGTTTTTTCAAAACGGGCCATTGTTCCTTGGGAAGTGCTTTAGCCTGTTTGATTTCATCTAATAGCTGTTTGCCATGACGTTCGATAAGACTATTTTCTAAACCTCGTATCATACTAAATTTTTCAATTGAATCAGGAGAGAGTTTAGCGAGGTCAATTAAGATGTCATCCTTTAATATCCAACGACGAGGACGATTTGATTTAAGTGCACGCTGTTCACGCCATGAGGCTAGCTTTTGTAAGACTGCAAGTTGGATGCCTTTTAAGCGACCAGCACCCTTAATCTTTCGCCAAATTGTTTCGGGTTCTGGTTTAAATGAATCAATATTAGTTAAAGCAGCAAAATCATCATCTAACCAATGACGGCGATTTTTTTGTTCTAATTCTTGTTTTAGTAGCTTATAAATATCACGTAAATAACGCACATCATCTGCGGCGTATTCAATTTGAGCAGGATCAAGCGGGCGTTTAGTCCAATCGGTGCGTGAATGTGCTTTATCAAGATCGATATTGATACATTGTTTCACCAGATTGCCATAGCCTATTTGTTCACCATAACCTAGAACGGTAGCAGCGAGTTGGGTATCGAAGATAGGTGAAGGTAAACTACCTCGAAGTAAGTAGAATAGTTCAAGATCTTGTCTGGCTGCATGGAATACGACGGTGACATTGGGATCGTAAAAGATGTCGAGAATAGGGGCTAAATCATCAAGTACTAAAGGATCGATGCAGGCAATATAGTCATCATTTGCAACTTGGATTAAGCAAAGCTGGGGATAATATGTTTTTTCACGAAGGAATTCAGTATCAACGGCTAACCATGAACTATGAGCAATGCGCTGACAGAAGTCGATAAGGTGTGCTTGTTCGTTGATGTATTCAACTGTCATGAGAATTTACTTCAAAAAGCTGACAGTATACGCGTTTTAGGGGGAATTTATGAGCGACGCTAGGTCAATCACACTCGAAATAGCATCAACAATGATCTCGGGTTGTTGTTTGGGAACATCGTGTCCACTGTGATTTGCAAAGATTTGTTCACTAATTGGAGATAAGCGCGTCAGATCTTGTTGTAAACTAATCCAAATTTTTTCCCTTTTTTTAGCAACATCACTGCCATACCATTCTGATTTTCCTCTGCTGATTACAATTAGCGGAACTGTTGGAATTGTGCCGGAATTTTTTACTTGTTCTGTGCTCTCTGATAGTGCCGCAATTTCATAGCTGGCAGATTGGAAGGCTCGGTCACGTAATGCATAATTTTTCGGATCGTTAGCATCCATTTTGTCTAGAGGAATAGAGACAAAAATATTGTGCTGACCTTTATCTGGTGGTGGGAGTTTAATGTTGAGCTGTTCATATTGGCCTTCATGTGAAGCTTCAACTAACACTAAACCTGCCACATCTTCAGGATGAGAAGCAGCAAATAATCTCATGTTATAACCACCAAAGGAGTGACCAACAAGGACATAGGGAGGTGATAACCGTGCTTTGTGTAATAATAAATTAAGTTCAGTAGCTATACGACGACTGGTACGTGGTCTCGGACCAACATCACTCCAACCGTAACCTGCACGATCATAGACACAGGTTTGACTCTTTTTTGATGCGCTTTTGACAATCTCTTGCCAATCCCATGAATCATCACCTAGCCCAGTGTCAATGATGACTGTCGGGCTGCCTTGGCCTTGGCAATAGATATGCAATTTGTAATTACCGATGTCATAGCGCTCACCTAGGATCGGAGGTAATTCCTTTGCTGAGACTGATAATGGTAGCTGGATGAGTATTAACAACAAACTGATGATCACATTCACTTTACTCTCCCTTACAATTCATTGATATAGATACAATAAATTGAACAAAGTTCATCATAGCTTAAACGGCCATTGGTTAATTGTGCATTTTTTAGAAAGCTAAGAAAACAGAAATAATTGCTGAGAAAGTTAAGCCTTTTTCAACTATTTCTTTTGGCAGATTGATATTGGATCGTTGCATGAAACTATTCAATTTTTAACCCGAAATTTTCGTGACACCAATTCTATCCAAAGCCAGTTGTAGAAGGGGATAAGACCACGTTGGAAAGTGGCTGTAAATGCAACTTATTGAAAATTAATGGTATTTTATGTACAATAGTCTTTTTTTAATTAATTAGTAGGTTAGTCCTATCTTTTATCACACTGTAATACTTACACTTTTATCTGCTTCTTTTAGCAACTCAAATACTGATCTTCTCCGATCATACAAAGCTAAAGCTCCACCAATCTAAACACTCTTCCTGAAGGTACAGATGCATTAGGAGTTTTCGAGCTTCTGATAATTCGTTCACCTGAGCTTAATGTTCAATTTCTTCACTGATGACTTTTTCAACGTAATGATGCGCTGATTATTTATCATCACAAAATCACAAGAGAAAACATGAAATCCGATACTAGTTTGACCGACGACAAACTTGTTTTTCGTCGACCTAAACTTGATGATGGCTTTGCTATCTATCAGCTAATAAAACGTAGTCCACCACTCGACTTAAATTCTTCCTATCTTTATTTTTTGCAGGCCGATCATTTTTCTGATACATGCCTTGTAGCCCATTATCAGGACAAAATAGTCGGCTTTATTTCGGCGTATATCCATCCGAAAGATCAAAGTCAGTTATTTGTTTGGCAAGTTGCTGTCGATGCCGAGATGAGAGGAAAGCAAGTAGGGTCGCACTTGCTTGAACAATTAATTAACAAGCAATCATCAGATGAGATAACACGCTTATCTGCAACGATTAGTCCTTCTAATATTGCATCACAGAAACTATTCAAGCGGTTTGCAACGCGCTATGGCTGCTCACTTACTAGTCAGCCTTACCTTATAGAAAGTCATTTTGGTGATTTAGGCCATGAAGCCGAGGACTTATATGTGATTTCGGCTATGAATAATCAACCATTAAAACAATTAATAACAACAAATTTAAATAAAGGATAACGATGTCTTTAGCAATTTTTGATCAATATGAATCTGAAGTTCGCGGTTATGTTCGCGCTTTTCCAACCATGTTTGAAAAGTCCAAAGGTGCAGAAATTTGGGACATAGATGGCAAACGTTATGTCGATTTTTTTGCCGGTGCAGGAGCTCTAAATTACGGCCATAACAACAGTATTATCAATGATGCGGTTGTAAAGTATATTCAAAGTGATGGCATCGGCCATGCGCTAGATATGGGGACTGTTGCCAAGCACGATTTTATCGAAGCATTTGTGAATAATATTCTCAAACCGAGAAAGTTAGAGTACAAATTACAATTTGTTGGGCCAACTGGCACCAATGCAATTGAAAGTGCATTGAAATTGGCTCGCAAAATTAAGAAACGTAAACAAGTCATGTCATTTACTAATGGTTTTCATGGCATGTCTATGGGCTCACTTAGTATTACTGGCAACAGTTATTATCATGATGAAAATTATGGTGTTCCTGCTTATACCACCCAAGTACCTTTTCACAATTACTTAGGTGATCAGGTTAATACTGTTGCTTACCTGCGGAAAATTTTAGAAGACGCTTCTAGTGGTACCGATTTACCCGCAGCTATTGTATTGGAAACGATTCAAGCTGAAGGTGGAATTAACGTTGCCGGTGAAGACTGGCTACGTCAACTCAGACAAATATGCGATGATTTCGATATTTTAATGATCGTTGATGATATTCAGACTGGTAATGGCCGTTCTGGTGATTTTTTCAGTTTTGAGCGAGCAGGTATCGAACCTGATATCGTCACTTTATCTAAATCGATCGGCGCCGGTCATCCAATGTCAATGGTCTTGATCAAACCTGAATTAGATCAATGGAGTCCAGGCCAGCATTCAGGCACATTCCGTGGTAATAATCTGGCTTTTGTAGCCTCGACAGCAGCACTAAATCATTATTGGTCAGATAACCAGTTCTCAGATGAAATCAAACAAAAGGCAATCTTAGTTGAGTCAAAGATGCGTTATTTAGCAGATAAATATGCTGAATCTATTGCTGATGTTCGTGGCTACGGCATGATTTGGGGGCTGGAATTTAAGTCTCCTGACATTACGTCAACAGTATGTAGCATTGCTTTTGATAAAGGTTTGGTTATTGAAACAGCCGGTTCTGAAGATCAAGTAGTTAAGTTCTTGGGGTCACTGATCATTACCAATGAATTAATTGAAGAAGGATTTAGTATTTTAGATGAGGCGATTACCGAGGCCTTAGCAGAAGTAGAGGTGACAGCATGATCGTTAAAAATTTATATGATGACGTAATTAATACTGATGCCGACGTTGATACTACCCAATGGAATAGTCGTCGCTTATTACTTGCCAGCGATGGCATGGGCTTTTCATTACACGACACCATCATTAAAGAGGGTGAAGACTTACACCTTTGGTATAAAAACCATCTTGAGGCGGTGTATTGCATTGAAGGTGAAGGCGAGATTGTCGAGAAAAAAGACGGCACTGTCCATCCGATTAAAGAAGGTACCGTTTATGCGTTGAATGAGCATGATCAGCATATTTTACGCGCTAATAAAGGTGTAACCATGCGTATGGTGTGTGTGTTCAACCCGCCTGTGACCGGACGTGAAGTACATGACGAAGATGGCTCATATTCATTAGTTGAATAATGAGAGTCACCAGCAGGATTATTTAAATAATCTTGAAAAAGCTTTGATACATATTTAAGTAATGAAGACAAATAGAAAGGAACTATGGCTACTATAACTGTAGAAAAAATTGGTGGGACATCGATGAGTCAATACCAAGCCGTCAAAGACAATATTATTTTGCATCCAGAAACTCCATATAACAGGATCTTTGTTGTATCGGCTTATGCTGGTGTAACAGATGCATTACTTGAACAAAAGAAAACAGGTCAACCCGGCGTTTATGGTCTGTTTGCTAACGATGATGTTGAATCTGATTGGCAACACGCGCTGGATCAATTGAGCTTTAAATTCACTAACATTAATAAACAATTATTCACAAGCGAGTATTTGAGAGCAAAGGCTAATCGCTTTATTGGTGAACGTATAGCTAAAACCAAGCAACTGCTTAACCATCTACAAGAAGTATGTAGCCATGGTCATTTTGCTCTAGAAAGTCACTTACTTACGGTCAGAGAGTTACTTGCTAGCCTTGGTGAGGCGCACAGTGCTTGGAACTTAGCTCATTTGTTACAAATGGAGGGAATTAATACTGTTTTTATTGATTTAACAGGATGGGAAGCAAATGAAACGCTGCCTTTAGATCAATTGATTGAAAAGCAAATAGGCTCACTAGATGTAACTAAGGTTCTGCCTATCGTGACTGGCTATGCCCATTGCCAAGAAAGCCTGATGAATACCTTCGATCGTGGTTATAGTGAGATGACATTTAGCCGTATTGCCGTTTTACGAGCTGCTAGTGAAGCCGTAATTCATAAGGAATATCATTTAAGTAGTGCCGATCCAAGGCTAGTCGGTGAATTTAATGTTATTCCGATTGGTAAAACTAATTACGACATTGCGGATCAACTGGCTAACCTTGGCATGGAAGCGATTCATCCTCGTGCAGCCAAGGGCTTACGTCAGGCAAAAATTCCATTACGCATTAAAAATACCTTCGAACCGCATCATCATGGCACGTTGATTACTGATGATTATGTTTCAGAACAACCACAGGTTGAAATCATTGCCGGTATGAAAAACTTAATTGCACTGGAAGTGTTTGATCAGGACATGTTGGGACAGCAATCTCAGTATGAAAAAGAGCTATTGAGCATTGTGCAACGCCTGAATTGTCAGGTGGTAACTAAAGATTTTAATGCCAATACGATTACACTTTATGTTAATGCCAGTTTGAAGAAAGTACAGAAATTAGCGCTGCAAGTAGAGCAGGCTCTAACGACTGCTACAGTCAGCACACGCAAATTGTCATTGGTTTCAGCAATGGGCAGTGATATGGCAATACAAGGATTATTATCTCGTTCGGTCAGCACCTTATATGAGCAGGGTATTAATATTGAAGCTATACATCAAAATACACGACAAGTTGAGATGCAATTCATGATTAACGAAGATCAATTTGAATTGGCGGTGCAGGCTATTCATGCCAATTTAATTGAAGTACATGATCATGGAGTAGCAATATGCGAACACTAATATTGATTAGTCTGATGTTGTGGACATCATTACTTATTGCTGCTGAAACTACGACCAATAAACAACAAAATATCGACACTTTGCAAAAGCCACTCTATAACCCTTTTATTGAACGTTATGTAATTGATGAGCTAAAACAATTACGTATAGACATGAATAAACTTCATGTTGATATGACCAAAGAAGTGGTTAATCGTGAACTTGAAGCTACAACCTTAGCTGTCAGCTATGCCTCTAATACGGTGACCTATTTCTTCTATTTAATTGCCGGTGTGAGCTCGATCTTAGTGCTTGTTGGTTGGAACTCGATGCGAGAGATTAAAGATAAAGTTCAGATTTCGGCTGATACTAAAGTTAATCAAGTTATTCTTGAGTATGAACAACGTCTAGAACATCTTGAGCAAGAATTAAATAGTAAGTCCCGCGGAATTGCTAATGCCCAGAATCGAATTAATCAACATCAAGATATCCATAGCCTGTGGTTAAAAGCCGGCCAAGAAATGGTATTGAGTAATCGTATTGCAATTTATGATCAAATTCTAAAGTTAGATCCAGATAATGCCGAGGCAATGACCTATAAGGCTGATATTGCCCTTGAAATGAATGAACCAGAATGGGCTATTAATCTGTGTAATCAGGCATTGGCAATTGACGCTGATAATAAGCATGCGTTTTATCAGTTGGCTGGTGCATATGCATTGCTTGATCGAACGAGTGATGCAATCGAAAAGCTCAAGATGGCATTAGCTGGTTCGGAAGGTTATCGTGAGCAGGTACAAAATGATCCAATTTTTGAGTCATTACGAAATAATGAGCATTTTCAAGGTTTAATCAATGATGAAACTTAATACGTTCATTTGTGGAATAAAACGAGACTGCCATTATGATAAAGCGATTAATTTTGATTCCAGATCAGCCTCAGTAAAAGGCCAATTGAGTTCACTGCCATCTTCAAATCGAACAACGGGAATAGTTAAGCCATAGCGTTCGGTTAAGTTATCATCATCGCCAATTTCCATATAGTGAATGACTAACTCATTTTCAACGGAAAGTGATTGCAACATAGCATCTGCAAGCTCACATAAGTGACAACCTGCGGTGGTATATAAGATTATTGGAATCATTTTTCTAATAAACGGGGCATAAGTTCAACGAAATTGCAGGGACGATGACGCATATCCAGTTGATCTTTTAGGATCTCATCCCATGCAGTTTTGCATGCACCTGAAGAACCTGGCAGGCTAAAGATAAACGTCGCATTAGCAACGCCGGCAACTGCACGAGACTGGATTGTGGAGGTACGAATATCTCTAAATGAGATTTGTCGAAACAATTCGCCAAAGCCTTCAATTTCCTTATCAAATAAAACCTTTACCGCTTCTGGTGTGCCATCACGGCCAGTTAAACCGGTACCACCTGTGCTAATAATCGCATTGATAGTTGGATCTGCAATCCACTGCGATACAATCGACCTGATTTGATAGATGTCATCAGGCACAATTTGTTGTGCAATCACCGTATGCCCATTGTCCAAGACTCGTTCTCTCAGAACCTTGCCTGAGGTATCGGTATCTGTCGTCCGAGTATCAGAAATAGTCAGCAATGCAATATTTACAGGAATAAATTGTTTTTCCATGAAATGTTTCTCAGTGAAGATAGTCGAAGCTAAGTATAGTTATCTAGTTAACTTATATCTAGAATATGCGTGATTATTAAGTATAGGAGTACTTGAAATGAAAAAATTAGTATTAGTTACGGCAATGGCAACCATGCTAAGTGCTTGTGCTACCGATGATCCTAATCAAAAAGCAAAAGTTGGCGCGGCGGTGGGCGCTGTCGCGGGTGCAGTATTAGGTCATTCGATTAAAAATGACAAGGGCGGTGTCATTATAGGTGCTGCTGCTGGTGCCGCTGCTGGGGCAGGTATTGGTCACTACATGGATAAACAGCAGCAAGAAATGGAAGCGGCATTAGCTGAAGAGCAAGCACAACATGAAATTGAAGTTCAACGTTTGCAAGATGAAACCTTAAAAATTGATATTTCTAGCGAAATCTCATTTGATTTTGGTAGTGCAGCCCTTAAGCCAGCCTTTATACCAACCCTACAAAAAGTAACTGATATTTTAGCCCGTTACCCCAAAACAGTGATTCATGTTGTCGGACATACCGACAGTGTAGGATCAGAAAGTTATAATATGGATCTTTCAGTGAGACGTGCACAGTCAGTCGTGAATTATTTTTCAGGACAAGGTATTGCACAAAATCGTTTAGTTGCAGCGGGTCGTGGAGAATCAGAACCACGAGCATCCAATGATACTGAAGCAGGCCGTCAATTAAATCGTCGAGTAGAACTATATGTCAAACCAATCATCGAAGGGCAAGAATCTGAAGCATACGAAACACCGTAGAGGATCAAGACAAGACAATAAACCAGAGATTAGTAATGATCTGATTTTTGGTTTACATGCAATTCAAGCTGCCCTTGAGGTCACTAAAACGCGTGTGCAAGAAATTTGGTTAGCGGATGAACGTGATGATGCTCGTGTCGGCGCAATTATTGCCGCCGCAAAAAAGCATGGGATTTCACCGCATAAGGTCGATCGGGATGAGTTGGATGACATGGTGCCGGAAGGACGGCATCAAGGTGGTGTTGCTCGATGTACACCGTTGGGTAATTTAGATGAAGCAGATTTATTCCGTTTAATTGATAACTTAAATGAACCACCCTTTCTGTTGATTCTGGATGGTGTACAAGATCCACATAATTTGGGTGCGTGTATGCGTACTGCCGAAGCGGCTGGTGTTCATGCCGTTGTTGCACCTAAAGATCGTGCCTCATCAATTACAGCCACTGCCTTGAAAGTATCAAGCGGTGCAGCGGAACGACTACCTTTTGTTCAAGTAACTAATTTAGCCCGTGTTTTGCGCGAATTGCAGCAAAAAGGCGTTTGGTTAGTAGGAACATCGGGCGATAGTGAAGCGACACTTTATGATGCAGATTTGAAAGGTCCGTTGGCGGTAGTATTAGGAGCTGAAGGCCGTGGCATTCGCCGTTTAACAAGAGAAAACTGTGATCAGGTTATCTACATTCCGATGCAAGGTGGTGCCGAAAGTTTGAATGTATCGGTAGCGGCAGGGGTCTGTTTGTTTGAGGCGGTAAGGCAACGTAACTTGTGATTGTATAAACAAATAAAGTAAAATTACCGATTGCCTTCGATACTGAGGGTAAAAACTCCTTGCCTCTAATCATTGGTTAGTGGCTGTTTAAACCGTGAGGAGCTCAAATGAGACATTACGAAATCGTGTTTCTGGTCCACCCTGATCAGAGCGAACAAGTACCTGCTATGGTTGAAAAATACCAGCAAGTATTAACAAGCCAAGGTGGTTCTATCCACCGTTTAGAAGACTGGGGCCGTCGTCAATTGGCTTACCCAATCAATAAAGTACACAAAGCACACTATGTTTTGATGAACGTTGAATGTGACGTTGCTCAGTTAAATGAAGTGACTACTGCTTTCCGTTTTAATGATGCGGTTATCCGTCATCTTGTTGTAAATGCTGATGAAGCAGTTACAGAACCATCTCCAATGATGCGTAAAGACGACGAAGATAAATCACGTAATCGCGATAACGATTAATTCACGAGGAGCATAACAATGGCACGTTTTTTTAGACGTAGAAGATTTTGTCGCTTCACCGCAGAAGGTGTTAAGCAAATTGATTACAAAGATGTAAACCTTTTGAAAAACTACATCACAGAAACAGGAAAAATTGTTCCTAGCCGTATTACAGGTACGAAAGCACGTTACCAACGTCAACTTTCAACATGTGTAAAACGTGCGCGTTTCTTGGCGTTGATTCCTTACTGCGATATGCATAAGTAAGAAGGTGTTATTAGACCAAACATCAAACCAAAATAAAGCGTAACGGAGATGCTGCGAGCTATAGCAGTATTTGCAATGCAAGGACGTTGGCAAGCTGCCATCGCGATTGCACTGTTTTCGGTAGCAGCTTTGATGCTACCACCACTTAGTTATATTGCAAGTGGTGTTATTGCGCTCTCTACCTTGCGTATGGGGCCGAAAGAAGGAATTAAAGTTGTTGCAGCAGCAACGGTGATATTAACCTTAATATCAGGTTTATTGCTCAACAAACTGATGATATCTGGATTGTTTTTGATATCAAGCTGGTTGCCTATGTTAGGTGTCACCTTGGTATTGGGCTATACCCGATCGCTAGCAGTTAGTTTATTAGCTGCAAGTGGATTGGCAATTGTATGTGTGTTCGGTACCTATTTAGTTTTACCGAATCCAGCAGAATGGTGGCAACATATGATGGCACCATTTTTTGATATTGTTATCCAGCAAAAAGGCTGGACACTAGATCAAACACAGACACAAGCTTTGATTGTAGAAATGTCATCGATGATGACAGGACTTATCGCTGCCGGTGTCAGTATTAATGTGATGCTGGGGTTACTAATTGGGCGAGCATGGCAGGCAAAACTGTATAACCCAGGTGGGTTTGCAACTGAGTTTCAAAAGCTTAGGCTAGGGAAACCAGCAGCAATGCTGACCATTGCGGTGATAGCAATATCGACATCACCATTAAGCGAGAGCTTGACAGTGATACGTGAGTGTTTACCGGTAATGTTGGCAGTGTTTGCATTGCAAGGTTTATCAATTGCCCATGCAATTGTTAAACAACAACAAAAACGATCATTTTGGTTAGTAGCACTGTATGTGTTACTTGTCGTGATGATGCCACAAATGGTGGTGTTACTCGCGGTGATAGGTGTTTTGGAACAATGGTTAAATTTTCGTAAACATTCAATTGAATGATGCGAGTGACTTTAAGAGCAGTATTACACTGCGAATGAGGGTAGAACGATGCAAGTAATTTTGCTAGAAAAAATGCAGAAACTTGGTAACCTTGGCGATGAAGTATCAGTGAAAGCTGGTTTCGGTCGTAATTTCCTAGTACCAACAGGAAAGGCATTGCCTGCAAACAAGCGTAACCGCGAAGTGTTTGAAGCACGTCGTGCCGAACTTGAAGCAGCAGCAGCTAAGCTACAAGCTGAAGCAGAACAACGTAAAGTCAAATTGGTTGCAGCTGGTGATGTTAACATCATGGCTAATGCTGGTATTGAAGGTAAATTGTTTGGTTCAGTTGGCGCTAATGATATCGCTGATGTATTGAACGCTGCAGGTGCTGATGTTGAACGTAATGAAGTCCGTCTTCCTGAAGGCCCATTACGTCATACTGGTGAGTATGATATCGATATTCAATTGCACTCAGATGTCGTTGTCACTGTTAAAGTGAACATTACTTCTGAAGCTCAAATCCAAGCACAAGCTGAAGCTGTTGAAGCAGAAAAAGCACGTATTGCTGCTTTGGAAGAAGCTGAAGCAATTGCTAAGGCGCAAGAAGAAGCTTAAAAAAGAAGATCATAGAGCTGTAGTCATAGACTACAGCTCTAATTTTTCTATTTAGTTAAAGGCCACGTGAGTGGTTTTAGCTGTCTTTATAATGATGGAATCATTTGGGTGACGACTGTTGTGGATGATGATTTAGACTACTATCCTGACTCCTATAGAGATACTGCTACTGAGGCATTAAAGGTGCCGCCACATTCAATAGAGGCTGAGCAATCTGTGCTTGGTGGTCTAATGCTTGATAATAGTAGCTGGGAAAAAGTCGCTGATTTATTAGTCGATCATGATTTCTATCGCCAAGATCATCAACTGATCTTTCGTGGCATTGCTGATTTATTCGAACATTCACAACCTGTCGACGTTATTACATTGGCAGAATGGCACGATAAGCGTGGTGAATTAGATAAAGTTGGTGAACTGTCTTATCTGGGCACATTAGCCAGAAACACACCAAGTGCTGCAAATATTTTAGCTTATGCATCTATCGTGCGTGAGCGTTCAATATTGCGTCAACTGATTGCTATTGGCACATCAATTTCAAGTTCTGCGTTTAACCCAGAAGGTCTGAGCAGTGAAGATATGCTCGACATGGCCGAGCGTAAAGTGTTTGAAATTGCAGAGAAGGGTGCTAAACGTAGTGGCGGCTTTGTTCAAGTAAAAGAAGTGCTTGGCAAAGTTGTTGATCGCATTGATACCTTATTTGAACAGGATAGTCCCATTACCGGTTTGTCCACCGGATTTACAGATTTCGATATGCAAACATCAGGTTTGCAACCTGCTGATTTAGTCATTGTAGCGGGTCGACCTTCGATGGGTAAAACCACATTTGCAATGAATCTTGCTGAAAATGCAGCGATTAAAAGTAAACAACCGGTTGCGGTATTCAGTATGGAGATGCCTGCTGATTCACTGGCAATGAGGATGTTATCTTCATTAGGCCAAATTGATCAGCATCGTTTGCGTTCAGGTCGACTTAATGATGATGATTGGCCGCGATTAACGTCGGCAATTGCATTATTAAATGAAGCTCCTTTATTTATTGATGATACACCTGCACTTACTGTAACCGAGTTACGAGCACGTGCCCGCCGCTTAAAGCGCGAACATGGTCTAAGTCTTATTGTAATTGACTATATTCAGTTGATGCAGGGTAGTGGTAAGGCTAGTGAAAATCGCGCAACTGAAATTTCAGAAATTTCGCGATCATTGAAATCATTAGCAAAAGAATTAGATGTACCTTTAATCGCTCTATCGCAGCTTAATCGAAGCCTAGAACAACGACCTAATAAACGACCTGTTATGTCAGATTTGCGTGAATCAGGTGCGATTGAGCAGGATGCCGATTTGATTGTCTTTATCTATCGTGATGAAGTTTATAACGAAGATTCACCTGAGAAAGGTAAGGCAGAGATTATCATTGGTAAACAACGTAACGGTCCTATCGGGACTGTGGCGCTGACTTTCCAAGGCAAATACACACGGTTTGAGAATTTTGCTTATCAAAACTATGACGATTACGGTGATGAATAAACATGTCATCGCAGCCAATTGCTCATATTGATTTAGCCGCGCTCCAGCACAATTTTATGCGAGTAAAACAACTCGCGCCAAACAGTAAAGTTATGTCTGTGATCAAAGCCAATGCCTATGGTCATGGCATGGTCGAAGCAGCTCATGCTTTGCAAGAAAGTGATGCTTTTGCTGTGGCACGGTTGAGCGAGGGCGTTCGTTTGCGTCAAGCCGGAATCACCCATCCCATTGTTTTGCTTGAAGGTGTTCATTGTGTTGCTGATGTTCATACGGCTGCGGACAATCAGCTGTCATTGGTCTTTAATAATCACAGACAAATTAGTTTATTAGATGGTATTACATTATCAACGCCACTTACATTCTGTTGGGTGATGATTGAAACTGGCATGCATCGATTAGGTTTTTCTGAAGCCGATATAGAGCAGGTTGTTCATTCGTTAAGTAGTAATGCCAATATCTCTGGCGAACTAGGCTTAATGAGTCATTTTGCTAATTCTGATTTGATAGACGACATCCGAAATCAGCAGCAATTAGCTGTGTTAAATCAGTGTGCACAACGATTAGATTTAGCCACAAGCATGGCAAATTCAGCAGCGATATTGTCATATCCTGATAGTTATGGAGATTGGGTACGTCCGGGCATTATGTTGTATGGTTCATCTCCCTTTGAGTCTCAAACAGCACTAGAGTTAGATTTAAAACCAGTAATGAAATTGAAGTCTGTAATGACGGCAATAAAAACGGTTGAACCTGGCGATCAAGTTGGCTACGGTGGTGATTGGGTTGCAGATAAAACGACTCAAATTGGCATAGTTAGTATCGGTTATGGTGATGGTTATAGCAGGCATTTATCCAATCAGGGGCAGGTCTTAATTCATAACACAGTTGTTAATGTCTTAGGTCGTGTTTCTATGGATATGATCGCCATTGATTTAACCAATTGTTCTAATGTAGAAATTGGCGATGAAGTGATTTTGTGGGGAGTAGATACATTATCTATCGATCACATTGCCAAGCGGGCAGGCACAATTTCTTATGAGTTACTGTGCCAGTTAACAGAGCGTGTACCAAGAGTATACAAACATGGCTAAAGTTAAACGTAGTTATCGTTGTAAAGAATGTGGTGCACAGACGCCTCAATGGGCCGGACGATGTTCAGATTGTGGTGCTTGGAATAGTTTAGAAGAAGAAATTATTGCACCCAATGCGGGCAGTAATCAGGCAACGATTAGTCGCCACACTGGCTATGCCGGCGAACAGAAAAGTGAAGTGCAATCACTAAGTCAAGTTACATCAGAACAGGCCATAAGATGGACGACAGGTTTAGAAGAATTGGATCGTGTACTTGGTGGTGGTTTAGTCACGGGATCAGTGGTATTAATCGGTGGTGACCCAGGTATTGGTAAATCAACCTTACTATTACAAGCTATGGCCAGTATGGCTAAAAGTTCTGGCGTTAACCCACTTTATATAAGCGGCGAAGAATCATTGCAGCAAATTCGTTTGCGTGCAGAGCGTTTGCAATTAGAACAAGCACCCTTAGATTTGTTAGCTGAAACGCACGCAGAACAAATGATTGCAACTGCCCATGCCCGTAAACCACAAGTGATGGTAATCGATTCGATTCAGACTGTTTTTACTGAGTTATTACAATCTGCTCCTGGCACTGTCGCTCAAGTGCGTGAAAGTGCCGCTCAATTAGTGCGTTTTGCCAAGTCGAGCGGTACAACCTTGATTTTAGTCGGTCATGTTACTAAACAAGGTGCACTTGCCGGCCCACGTGTTTTGGAACATATGGTTGATACTGTACTGTATTTCGAAGGTGATACGTCTACCCGTTTTCGCATATTACGTGCAGTTAAAAATCGCTTTGGCGCCGTCAATGAGCTTGGTGTGTTTGCGATGACGGAACTCGGCCTTAAAGAAGTCAGTAATCCATCAGCCATTTTCTTATCTCGTGGCGAAACATCATTAGCCGGTAGTGTGGTCACGGTGATTCGTGAAGGTAGCAGGCCCATGTTAGTCGAAGTGCAAGCCTTGGTGGATGATAGTCCATTGGGTAACCCGCGACGGGTATCCGTGGGTTTAGAACAAAACCGGCTGGCAATGTTATTAGCGATATTACATCGTCATGGTGGTATTACCTGTACCGATCAAGATGTATTTATTAATGTCGTTGGTGGCGTAAAATTAAGTGAAACTGGGGCTGATCTAGCGGTATTGGCTGCTGTTTTATCAAGTCTTCGTAATAAAACGGTACCGCGTGACTGGATCTTATTTGGTGAAGTTGGTTTAACCGGTGAAATTAGACCAGTTCAAGCAGGTGAAGAACGAATTCATGATGCCGCTAAACACGGTTTTAGTCATGCAATTGTGCCGGCTGCTAATGCACCCAGAAAATCAATTAAAGGTATTAACGTGATTGCTGTTAAACATCTCTCTGATGCAATTGATGCCTTAATGGATCAGACCTGATAATTCACGATGTAATAACTCAGGATCGCCCAGATTCAACTCTACTAGTCGTTTTAGGTGAGTAATGCTATCAAGATCAATATGCTCACAAATAAAGCCGACACTGTGATGATCCACATGGGCCACGGCGGCCAACATTTTAATAACAAGTTCGCCATTCTCAAGCAGTAAATCAACTTGAAATTTGTCATTATGTTGACCTTGCCATCCTTCAGGTTTGCTAACTAGAATTCCGTTTAACGAAACATCTAAAACATCGCAGTTCAAATGCATTTCACCTTTTTCAGCAAGAAGATGGGCTTGAGCATGAAAAGGAATGCGACTGAAGTGTCGACGTTCATCAGGCCTATTATCTGACATGGTAGCCTCCATTTTAAGATAAACTGATACTAACATTTTTTTATTTATTAGGAGCGATCAATGTTGTGGGTTAAAGCCTTTCATATTGTGTCGATGGTAACGTGGTTTGCAGCATTATTTTATTTGCCAAGATTATTTGTCTACCATGCGATGTGTGATGATGAGATCGGCAATGAGCGCTTTAAGGTAATGGAAAGGAAGTTATACCGAGGCATTATGACGCCAAGTGCAATTGCAACCTTGGTATTTGGTTTATGGTTAGCCAGTTATTACAGCTTGGAAGCATTGGCATCAATGCATTGGTTACATGCTAAGTTGACATTAGTTTTGCTGTTATTTGGATACCATGGTTATTGCGGAAAATTGGTGAAGCAGTTCGCGCGAGATGAAAACCAACGTTCGCATGTTTTTTATCGTTGGTTTAATGAGTTGCCTGTTCTGGTCTTAATCGCAGTGGTGATTCTGGCTGTTGTTAAACCATTTTGATGTAAGGTTTAGTTACAACAGCCAGAGTGTTGATTTAGTCGATGTATTCAAAGATTTTGACAACACGTTGTACGCCGGCTGAACTAGAGACAATGCTAACAACTCTATCTGCTTCTGCGTGACTGACCAAGCCCATCAAATAGACGACACCATGTTCGGTCACAACCTTGATGAAGAAAGGATCAATGGCCATATCAGCAGCCAGTTTAGTTTTGATTTTTGATGTTATCCAAGCATCACTTGAACGTGATGGTAAGGCACTTGGAGCAGCAATCAATAATTCATTATGAATGCGTCTAACTTTGGGAATACGTTTGATTTCAGCCGTTACTTGTTGTTTAAGTTCATCGGTTAACGTTTCACCCGTCACTAAAACAACACCGTTATAACTAGTCACATTGATGTGACTTTGATCATAAATATTTTTGTTATCGAATAAGGCATATGATGCTTTGAACTCAATGCCTTGGTCGTCAATTACTGCACCCGTTGTGCGGCGATCATGCAAAACTGAAGCACCAGTAGCTGCTCCTGTAACAACGGCTGTGGCACACCCTTGCAGGGTGATAATGGTGACCATTAAGACTAAAGCTAATTTAATTTTTGACATGATGTTTCCTAAAAAAATTGAATGCTAACTGTGGATAGCTAATAAAATATTAGCTACTGCTATCTAAGTTGAAAAGCATCTTTTATCCAAATTATCTCATTTTGTGATGCGCTAGGACTAATTGCAACCACATCGAAACGATAACTTAAATATGAGCCTGAATGTTGCTGCAAAAACACTTGAGCAGTATGAATGATACGTGCCTGTTTTTGACGAGTAACACTCTCTATTGCGCTACCATAGGCAGCAGATTTTCGAAAACGAACCTCAATAAAAATCAAACATTGTCTTTCGGTCATAATCAGGTCAATTTCACCTTGGCGACAATGAAAGTTTTGGCTTACTAAACTCAAACCTTGTTGTTTGAGATAGTTTAAAGCCTGTTGTTCAGAATCCTTTCCGATATGATGTGAGTCCATTCAATATTCTTGGTATTACTGGTTATTGTTTGCCATAGGTTTAATCAAGCCATTTACAAACGTTGCAGGTAACATTTTACGGTTAATCTGACCGTTGTCATTTATGGATAGTTCACCTGTAGCACCATTAAATGTCGTTGACGGTGAACGGCTGAGTCCATTTAAGTTAGGGATAAGACGGTATGCATCCGCACCCAGAGCATAAAGTCGAACGATACTGTTAAAGTTTGAATCTTTATTATTGCTCAAAGCGAAGTAAGCCGGATCGTTTGATGCCGATTGTTCAAATATCCAAGGAATATCGTTAATCTTAAGATCATTAAGGTCGATATCTTGTTGGCTATTGGCAAAGCCTGCATAAGCATGTGATGTTGCAATGATAGGCAAGCGGCCAGAATGATGAAATTTCAATTGAGGCATTAATTGTCGCGCCTTAGATGAGCGTGCGATTAGGAAAACAAAATCGATATCTTGACGACGACGAGGTTCAAACTCTAGTGATTGGCCCAAGCGTTGTTGTAACGCCTGATAACGTTGTTCACTTGCATTTAATCCGAATAAAGACATGATGGTGGTAGAAAAATCGTTTTCAGATTCTTGATAATGCGCTTCTTTTAAAACCGTGCCACCATTTGCTATCCATTTATTACTAAAGGTTGCTGCAATACGGTTACCCCAATCATTTTGAGGTGACAATATAACTGCACGACTATAGCCTTGACTCAATGCAAAGTCGGCAGCAGTCGTTGCATCATCCTCAGGAGCCAAACCAAATTGGAATAAGTTGGCTTTACGAATAGTATCGCTGACTCGGTTAAGCGCTAACACCGGAATTTCTAAGGTATCGGCATCAACTAAAGTCTGAATTGATTCCTTGCTCAATGGCCCAATAACAATGCTTGCTTGCATCGCTATCGCTTGTTGATAGCGTTGTAAAACATTACTTTGCCCAGTTATGGCATCGGTTTCGACATCTAAAAAGTGTAATGTAGTGGGTGTTTTCGCTGAATAATGCGCGGCGATAATCCCTTGTTTAATTGCAGCAGCAGCACTAGCGTACGGTCCTTTCGATGGCAGTAAAACAGCAATATCAGCAAGCTGTTGAGGCAGTTGTGTACCAGCTTCAATACTCTTTTGATAGAGTGCAGGATCGGCAGGATGATTCGGATAATTGCGTTTCCAGTCTTCAAGTGCCACTAGGAGTACTTCTGGATTGTTTTGATAAGCAGTGATGGCATAAGCAAGTGCAAACCAGCCGCTATCAACATCCGGAGGAATGCCTGGGTTAAATAAATCTAATGCTTGTGGTGTCAGTGATGTCAGTGCTTGCCAAAGATCGACCTGATTTTGCGCTTGCTGATCATTCGGTAACAGCTTTGCCAACTCAAGATGACTATGTGCTTTTTCTAACCAGTTTTCAGTAATTTGGTAAGCACTAACACGTAGATTAAGTACATGAATCTTTTGTGCTTTTGTTGCTTGGCTTAAGTTAACATTGGCAAGTGCAGTCAGACTTTGTTCCGGTTGCTGTCTATATTGCGCTATTTCTGCTTCCAAAATAGCTGCATCAATTTGTTGAGCAGCACTTAATGACTGACGTTGTACTTTACTTAAACTATCTGAAGATAAAAGATCATCTTTCCCTTGCCAAAAAGCGAGTGCAGCTCGTAAATAGGATTGAGCTTGCAGTTGTCCTAGGGTTGATGTCGCTAATTGCAGATACAGCTGGCCTGCGGCATTATAATCACCGGATTGTTCAGCAGTGATAGCTTGCGTCTCTAATGCGCTATCGGCCTTTGTCATACGCGAAGGATCGCTAACAGGGCCACAAGCATTCAGTGTCACCAGCAATACAGTGACAAAAATAAGACGAATAGATAACTTCATAGGTTTATATCGGATAGTGGATAATATAAACAAACATCTTACCTGTTCGCGTATATTACGACCAGAACTCCGTGATTGATTAAAGGTTAAACTTGTGTCTGAAATTGAAACTGCGGCCCTTTATATAGTGGCAACACCAATTGGTAATCTGTCTGATATGTCACAACGGGCGATTGAGACATTGCAACAGGTCTCTGTTATTGCTGCTGAAGATACCAGACATAGTGGCCATCTGCTGCAACATTTCTCTATCTCAACACCCAGCATGTCATTACATGAACATAATGAACAGCAACGTAGTGAAGTACTGCTTGCAAGGCTTAAACAAGGTGAATCTGTTGCATTAATTAGTGATGCAGGTACGCCATTAATTAGCGATCCTGGCTATCGGTTAGTGTCACTTGTACGTGAACATGGCATATCCGTTGTACCTGTACCGGGAAGTTGTGCCCTGATTGCCGCCTTATCAGCATCGGGTTTAGCTTCTGATCGGTTTACATTTGAAGGTTTTTTACCTTCAAAGCAAGGTGCTCGACTGCAAACACTGCAACTATTAGTTGATGAAAGTCGTACCATAATTTTTTATGATGCTCCAAGACGCTTGCAGGGCACACTACACGATATGGTTGAGGTGTTTGGTGAATCACGGCAAGCGTGTATAGCAAGAGAGTTGACGAAATTACATGAGACCATCACCACCAAATCACTTGGCGAATTATTAGCGTGGGTTTCAGAGGATACTAATCAGCTAAAAGGTGAATGTGTGGTACTGGTTGAAGGTATCAAAGAACAAAAAGATACTAGCGAAACAGAAATTAATCGGGTTCTCTCGTTATTATTAAAAGAACTGCCCGTTAAAAAAGCGGCTGCTATTACAGCCTCATTATTAGATGTCAGTAAAAATACTGCCTATGACATGGCTCTGAAACTTCAACAAAAATAGTTGTATTAAGGTAAAATTCATACCTGAGATGGCCAGGCAATCGCGCTTTTAGAATTCTAATTGTGAGGAAAGTCCGGGCTCCAATGGGCAGGGTGCCAGATAACCTCTGGGAGGCGTAAGCCTACGGCAAGTGCCACAGAAAATATACCGCCTAGATACGTGTATTTAGGTAAGGGTGAAATGGTGCGGTAAGAGCGCACCGCGCGGCTGGTAACAGGCGTGGCAGGGTAAACCCCACCTGGAGCAAGACCAAATAGAAGAGCAATTTGCTTCGGCAAATAGATACGGCCCGTATCGTTCTTGGGTAGGTTGCTTGAGGCAAACGGTGACGTTTGTCCCAGATGAATGATTGTCCTCGACAGAACCCGGCTTATCGGCCATCTCATTTTTTCAAAATAAGTCAGAGACGAGTTGATACTTTATTTCGGCCTGAGTTTTTAGAGTCGTACAATGCGTTGTCAGCTCGGATAATGAAGTGTTTAGCATCTTCGTCTTTATTTAAACATACCACCCCAAAACTTGCAGTTAC